>NZ_JBMDIJ010000034.1:0-61684 GCF_057808595.1 Pseudomonas sp. FG98
GGACACCATCGCCTTTGGCGGTGGGGTCAGAAAGGTGTGTTTGCTGGCCGGTTACGCATCACCAGCCGACTCGATGTTCTTTCGAACATGTCGGCTGCGAATTTCAAAGTGAGCTAGTAGATCTGGTATCCCGCTGATGTCTTGCTCATCCAGCTGATGCCGTCGAAGCCGATCGATCAATGGGGCATACACCTTCTCTTCGGCAATGGTGATTTTGTCATCAAGGTCTGACTCGGTCTCAACCGCATAGAAATGCCCTTCCATCCCAATCGCTTTGAGATTGGTCGGCCTGGCCTCTCGACGCCTGTCGTACATCCAGCTCCTAACGTCCTTAGCATTGCTTGGGATTCTGAATCCCTTCTGCAAAAAGCGAGGTATGAAATGCTGATAGACACCTGCCATAACCACTCCTGGGGATCCGCTCAAGTAAAGCAAGCCAGGGGCTTGCCTAACGGTCGATGCTGCCATGTAGGACATATCATGAGTGCCCAAACCGTTCCGTCCGCACTACATCGCCAACTGTTTGAATGAGCCCTGACGCGTGCCTGGCGGCAAAGAGTACAAATGTTCTCCATACGCAGATAGCAGAATACCCTCAGCACACCACCAGTAGACCAACACATCGAGTTTGCCAGCTTTCCGAGGCCGCAGACGCGGCTCACCACCAAATCACAGTGGTAGACTTCCCCTCTCGGTCAAGACAGGGACACGCCCCCGAACTCTGGGCTAAACGCGGACGTCACTGGCGATAAGCAAACAAGGGGAGTTGCCCATGACACTGAAGACGTCGTTCGCCCAAGTGCTCAGGTCGATCAGGGCCAAGCGAAACATTTCGCAGAGAGACTTTATAGACACCAGCCGCACCTTTCTGTCAAAGCTCGAAAGTGCTAAATCAAGCCCCACACTCGACAAGCTTGAACAGATTAGCCAACGCCTTGAGCTGAGCCCACTCACATTGCTGACGCTCAGTTTGAGCCTGGAACGCGGCAAGCCGGCAGCAGAACTCATCGAGCACCTCCGTGGCGAGATAGAAACGCTGGCCCGTGACGGGGTGATACCGGGATTGCAACCTGCGACCTGTGAAATGACGACACGCGCTCCTCAAAGAAGACAGCGCTGCCAAGCGACCCTGAATGGGCAGACAGAATTTGCTTTTCTAGACGCTCAGGACAGTCAGCTTCATCAAACAAGCAGACTGGAAACAGCTGGTAACAAAACAGCATTAGGCCACACCGCATTGGATCCCATTATGCTGGGCGCTTAATTTCAGCATCCGTGGAGACTCCCATGTCGCAAGGTGTGTTTGAGGTTCACTTCCGCTCCAACATCCAGGATTTCGGATCTGGTCTCGTATTCGTCAAGGACGGCAGCGTGAATGGCAGCGATGCCAATTTCCTGTACCAAGGAAAACTTCCCGCTCAATCTGGCGAATTCAAAACCCAGATCACCGTTCAGCAATGGCAAGCCGGCAACACCCATGTTTTCGGTGGTACTGGCGGCTTCGTGCTTGAAGCTCATGGCACTGTCGATTACGAGAAAGGCGTCTTCTCCCTGCAGGGCTCCCCACAAGGGAATACGCAGCTGACACTCCAGGCAAGTGGCAAGCGCATCGGTGACGTAGCTTAAAGGGCATGGCGCAGCTGGTCTCACGCCGGCTGCGCATGCTTCACCGTCTAAACGCTGCCCCTCAGACCTCGTGTAGCAACCAGTGCGTTGAATCCACCTCACCACCGCCAAGAGCGCCCGTGACGTTTTGCATGCAGCGTTCATAAACGTTGGCATTGCGCAAATCTGTACCCTCCAAATTTGCGCCACTGAAGTCAGCCCCTCGAAGGTATGCTCGTCCTCGATTGCCGTCGAGATGACCCCACCTCACCGAGGGCTAGGAGGCTCATCAATCTCATCGATCACATCAGAATCATCCGACTCGAAATCATCATCCCGCCCTCTAATCCAGTCATGGTCAAACACCTCAAGGGTACCAATCAGTCCCTCCTTGGATTTACTCAAGAGCTCCTCTTGCTCACCGATTGCCAGTGCAAGCATCTGGATAGCTGACCGAGCTACGCGAAGCGCAGCCAAGGCGGTTGCCGTAAATCCGTCAAAGTCGTGATGCTCGACTTCAGCAGCCTCTCGGCACTGGGTTATATCGCCTAGATCATGCAAGACCACGAAGCGGTGCGTGCCCGCATTACGTAGGTTTTTCAGGGGGCGCAGAATGCCGGTTCGGGCCTCATAGTCATCGGCCAATTCGACTAACCCGTACAGGGCGTGCACACCATCTCGAACGATTGATTCGACCTCAGGGGTCAGTGAGTTTCCGCTTTCCTTTGAACGCAGGCGCCAGATCTTTCCAAAAAAGATCTGATGCGGTTCCAGACCGAGTTCGAAGTAATGATTCGCGGCGGCAGCGACCTTGTCCAGAAGGTCTATGGCTGTGCGATGAGCAAGAATCAATGCAGACGTAGCCGGGCCATATACGGCGTAGTCCAAGGTGTCATCGAAGTTTCCCGACGTAGGCCACCCCGCTTCATCGCGAGAGCGCCATGCCAGGTCGCGGGCAAGGATGAAGTCGGCTTTAATTTGGTTGAACATCGCGAATATCGGCGGAGGCGTTGCTCCAGCACCAGTCTCTCGCTCCAGAATGCCCGGCAACCGCAACCAATCAAGCTTGCCCATTTCGGGGTCTACAAGCTCAACGGTCGGGCCAAGAGTCAGCCGCTCTTTCTCAACCCAGGCAACAAAGGGGTCACTATGCGGCGCCCTGGACGGCGGCTCCTGAAAGCGATTGAGGAAGCCAAGCATGCCATCCGCTGCCTGCAGCCCCGCATACTTAATGATCCGATCCCGGTTTTCCCGTCCAACCTTGGCATGCGCAGCGGCCTCTAGAACGGCCAGATCCGAACAAAGGCCCATTTGGTAGCAGTAAATCAGGTACCTAGCTGCTGCATGAGCAGCAACACCGTTTTTTGGATCTAGCGCTAAGGCTGCAAGTCGCGCATCGTGACATTCGCTCAAGCGTTGGCTATCTGCCAGTTGATTCGCGAGATTCGTCCAGCTCTGACTACGGGCTGAAATGCTCGCCTCAGTATCTTGAGCCACACTCCAAAAGCATGCTCTGGCCTCCGAGCGTGTGTGCCTGGTGTTTTCCTTATGATCCAGCCACCCATCCCCATCGGGTGAATAGCCAATAGCGCTGACTATCGCAGTGCCTAGGTTGAAGACGATATCCGGAGTGGGGTACTGACTATGGAGTTCACGGTATAGGGCAAGCCCCTCATTGATCGCATCCTGCTGCTGGCATTGCACCCCAGCATTCACCAATGTTGCTGCACGCAACTGCATACTGTTGAGACGATTCGGCCCATCAAGACTCAGCGCTCTTGCTTGCCTCAACGCCTCCTCGGGATCAGTGTCTGTCAGGTGATCCAGGTGAGCAGAAATCTCGCCAAAATTGAAAGAGTCGCCAATCACAGTTCCTTCTCCCACCGGTTAGCCCCCCATACCGATACGTCCCCCAAAAGAGGGCGTATGCGTGATCGCCCCTTGAGTCTGGAGCATCACGAACAATCAGTTAACTTCAAACAGTGAGTCGAGCTCCATGACACCTGGAACTCTATCGATGATGATGCTTTACACCTAGAGCCCCAGATCGCTTCCAAACGCTAAGTCGCGTATCGCCCCGCTGGCATGCCCGTCGTGAACCAATGCCATCTGCAGGCACCGTTGGATGTGCCAATGCAACTCTACTCGTATTTGCAGACAGCCTGGCGAGAGATACAACCTTTCGACTGAGCTCACCTCCAGCGCATTGGTCAGCGCCAGGTACGCTGAGCACCCCACAGCGCTTTCATGGATACGCACGAGGTCGCTCAAGCCTGGCCTACGTCTGTACGTCAGAAGCGCTGAATGGATCATCTCTGTGAGGTCAGAACCATAAGCCAGGGCGGCTCGGGCTAAAATTTCGTTGTTCAACACATCGGTCATGAAACGCTGCACTCTTCAATTTTGGCGACTAGTGCCGGTACTGATCCTTGGCCACCACCTACCTGACGGATTTCAACATGCTGATCCAGTTCGATTTGAACATGAATGACGCACAAGCGCTTTTGCGCCACTGCACCGAGCATCAGCCAGACTGCGGAGACTTTCGGGAAAATGCTCGGCTCAGGGAAGCGCTAGAAACGCTCGCAGACGCGCTAGATGAGGCAATGAGCCCAAATCACGAAAGCGTCGAATCTTCGAAAACGATTGATCCACAGCTGTTGGCTGCTGCGGAGGCGCTGTTTGGTGACAAGGCGAACGCCATGAGCTGGCTATCGAGACCTTTGAGAGCGCTGGGCCATAAAAGCCCGAGGGATATCCCAATCGAAGAGGCCCTGGCGTTGATCCGTCGACTTGAGCATGGCATGGGCGCCTGAAAGCACTGCGAGGTCAGAAACGCCGTGCGAGCAGACGGCTGTTTCCTCCTGCGATTGGCGCCCATTGAAGGCCCTCCGCTCTCACTATTTTGCGGAAGGCCTCTATAGTGCAGGCCCTAAACTCAGAAACGCGGCCTACCGATACCGCCCAACGGGAACCGGCTGGAATCATGCAGCAAACGCATTGCTCGCCGAAGATCCGTTGCCCGATCCATTGCCTTTGTAGCTTCCGAGGGCTCCTCCAGATCCTCCTTTGAGACCACAGGGTAAAGCCCCAGGTACTCCTGCCCTTCAAAACGCTCATCAGGCCTAACCAGCACTGGAAGTATCCGAACCTTGTCGCTTTTCAAGCCATCAAAGAACCCCAGTTCCCAGGGCATCCATTTGGAATTCGTGGCGTTGTCTGTGGCGACATAGTACAGCGATTCCGATTGCATCATGCGATGGCGCAGCCTGCCTGCCGTTTCCTTGGTAACGTGGCTACGATCGAGCCCTGGGTCGTCCACCCAGTCCACATATACCCTCTTCCCTCTTTCCTCCAGCAATTTCTTGATACCGGTTACCAACTCAGCGTCGCTGCTGGCATGAGAAAGGAAAATATCGAAACTGGTTGCCGTCTTGTAGGACTCCAGCGACTCCGTGACAACCGCCCTGATGCTCCGATTACCTTGTGCGCGCTTAGCAGCAGCGCGCGCCTCGGCCTGAGTGAAAAAATGCCATGATCCAGGCTCCTGCCTTTAAGTAGGTATCCGATAAAACGATACGGACTTTGCCTGCCAATCGGACATCACGTCCACCTGCTTTTCTGCTGCCAGCTACGTACGCTCGAAGTGCGACACAATGCCCTTGCTCAACGATCAGGCCGCCCGCCAGGGGCTAAATCGCCCATGAGAATGTCCAATTGCCAGCACTCAGACAGCGGGGTAAATTTGCTGACCACTGACCTGCAAGGGACGAGCAAGATGGCGAGGAACGTATTTTTCAGCTTTCACTTCGGCAACGATTACTGGCGTACCCACCAGATCCGTCAGATGGGCTCGTTGCAAGGGCAGGCCGTCTGTCGACCTAACGAGTGGGAAGAGGTCAAGCGCAAGGGTGCAGCATCGATCGAGGCCTGGATCGATGAAAATATGAAAGGCAAAAGCTGCGTCGTAGTGCTGGTCGGCTCCGAAACAGCTCTGCGCCCTTGGGTGCTCAAAGAGATTGTCAAAGGCTGGAATGGCGGCAAGGGTATTCTTGGTATCCGCATCGACAAGCTTCTCGACTCTGAAAGCAAACCATCACGGCCCGGCCAGAATCCGTTCGACATGATTGACTGCGGAGCCGGAAAGCTCTCAAGCCGCGTCGATCTGATAACCCCCCAAGGCTTCGACAGCAAGGCTGTATACGCCGACATCCATGCGAACATGGAGCGCTGGATCGAGACAGCCATTCGCAAACGCAACGCCTAGGCCCACTGCGCTTCTCATGATCTTTCCGTGGCCAGGCACATCGAGATGGGCATCTCACGGCAAGCTATTTTTAACGACGTGCTGCCGGCGCCGACTACGTTGATCAGCAGCCGGCCAGTTGCCAGAAGCCACCCTGGCATTGCGATATCTAAAGCAAGGCTTCAGCGTCAGGTATGCTCAACCTGAAGCCTTTCTCACAGCTGCAGCGAGAGCGGATCGCTGGACTCGCTCGAAAAGCGCTTGGCGAGCCCCATCCTGAGCACAAGACCTCTACAGCACCCTCTTGCCCAGTATTCGCTAGACTCACCGCTCCACGCATGAAGGAAACAGTGGAACTGCGGTAGATCACAAGGATCGCCCTAATACCTCCATCTCACCGTCGGCTCAGCTTCAAGGCCTTAGCCCAGGCCTCTTTGAAGCCTTTGAGGGACACTATTCCATCTGTATAACCAACCCGCATTCGAGCCGTTTTCCCGCTCATCATTTGCCGAAGAGCTTCTCCATTTTTCGCTACGTTGTTGCATGACCCAGGATCATCTACAGGTGTAAGGCGCACGGCTTTCTTTCCGTCCACTGACACGCTGCTGAGGTCGTAGTCACAGGATGGCCAATACATCTCGCCGACAAATCCAACGGACGGGCTCAGCGTTACGAGTCGCCCACCGAAAATGGTAAACCCGATGCTAAGGTCAGCCTTCGGGCCAAATGGAGACCCAGGCTTCGGAGTGTCTTGAAAGTCAGTCCTTATCGCGACCTGTGTAACGGTGTCCATATCATCATGCAACGCCTTTACACGCCAATCGCCAAACGACTCCCAATCGTCACCCTGGCTATAAGCCGATGCTAATAGCAGAAATAGAGCTAGCCAGCACTTGCTCACTTAGCTTCGCCCTTCTCAGTATCCATTAGTTCACGCCATTCAAGCTTCTGGCGTAACCTAAAAAACTCCTGAGCAATGTTTGAGTCTTCATAAATACTATGGAGCGCTTGATCTTTCCGCTGATTCGAACTTACAAACCACTCTCTCAATTGGCCACCGCCGACCTTAGGCAAGTGATCATTGAAAACTTTGAAGGCAAATACGGCGCTTTTACTTGTAATCGTCTTGTCGCTACGCTGAACTTCGTTCAGAATCGACTCCATGCCCACGCAATATCGAAGCGGAATTCGACTACGAGCAGTTGCGCTGAACTGAAGCTCGGAATAGATCCACGGGGACAACGTTCGCTCCACCCCTGCAATGGTGGTGATCGGGAGCGAATTATCGGTATTGAGGAACACGAACAACTCTGAGCGATCGATCATCGCGTGCAGAGCCCCCATCAGCATCATGTGGACGCCTGCGGTCAGCTCGGTAGCTTTTCTGTAGTTATAGATAACCCCACCTTCAGGTTTTTTCTTAGGCTCAGCATAAACCTCATTTAGAGCGTCAAGTAGATTATCAAAATAACCCCATACGCAGGAGTCAACAAAGACATCTAGCCCCTTATCCCTCAGGGCAACCGCCAACTCGATCGCCTGATCAGCATCTCGATGCGAGTGGGAAAGGAACACATGCGCCTTCTTGGCGGGAAATAGATGATCAGCAAGCTTTTGAGCATCAATGACATCTTGACCTTTGAATTGGCCAACCATGTAGTCAGACAGTTTCTCAAATGCCCCCTTCTCCTGGGCTTTGAAGTCCTCGATTTCTGAGGGGTCAACTTCGCGAAGGCGTTCGTAATCGTTCAGCTCAAAACCTACGTACATCGATCTTCCTTACTCGAATGTCTAGGGACTGTGAACCACGCACCGCTGCTGGTTCTCTACCGCGCCAGCTGACCACCTAAACGGTAGCGCCAGGTGCCGGACTGCATTGGGGCAGGATTCTACCACTGCCTAATGTCATTTTGCCTTCCGCTATCACTTAGCGCTGCGAGCAGTTGATTAGAGCACGTGAGTGCACTTCGCATCGACTACAGTCAGCCGGGCTTGACACCACGATGGGCCCTCCAGGAGCAACTGCAGAGGTTCCACCCTACCCTCCTTCGATCCGACCATTGGCCGCAGCTTCGAGATTGTGGGTGCAGAGGTAAGCAACGCCAATGCGAGCTTGCTCTGAACCACCGCGCCATCTCTGCCGCAAGCCCATTCAGCAGGTACTACAGAACGTCGAATGGCGCACCGACTGCGGCCACATCAGCCGCCTACTTCCTCGCGAGTGAAAGCAAGCCTCACCTGGCTGAGTTGACGCATCAGATTGGCTCGCACGCTCGGTGGTTACCTGACGATGAGGTGGATCATGGAGGGGGCATCCAGAATGCAGGGTGGGCGCTGAGAGCTTCAGGCTCAGCACCTGATGGAGTCCGAAAGCTAAACTATTTCTTAGATTCTGCGAGTGATGGGGGGCACTGGCAGGAAAATCGAAACTATAGTTTAGTTTTTCGTGCTCCATGACCTGCTTCATCGCCAGTGTGTCCGGGATCAGTTGATCCAGTTCAGTTTGGCGCGTGGAAATCCTGGCGGAAGGGTGATCGCGTCCGCTTAAAAGTACGCGGACACCATCGCCCTTAATGCTGGAGATCGGAAGGTGAGTTCGTCGGATGCTTACCCTTGATCAGCTGAGTGAGTGTTGCAACCTGAGGTGCCCACATCAAGATTTAGGGGGTTCCCTGAATGACCACTTGCCTTTTGCAGCAGTGCCGACGCTGAAGTCGATACCTCCTCACATCGGCTTGACAGAGATCACAGTGACGTATCTGTATTTTTTCCTAGCTGATTTAACAGCCTCTTGCTCAGCCAGGAGAGTACTCAACGTATTCGCCTCATACACAAACTCCTGAGTTGTGCCCTCAAACTCGTTGCCCACTTCCAGCACTACTCTCAATCGAGGTGTGAAAGCATTCCTTGGCTTTTTCTTCGTCGACGACGCCACAGGTGGCACGGAGACCACATCACACTGGATGTCCGGTTCAGCAACGGGCCTAGCGCGGTCGGAGGCTTCACCGCCACCGAAGAGCGCTTTCCTCATCTCTTCTTCAGTCAAATTTTCGTTCATAAATTTCGGGTTATCCAGGTGGAAAAATCCACAAGCTACAAGCATCTGCCGGCAGCAGAATCGCGCGATGAGGTGAGCCTGTTGGTTACTCAGTCACTGTCACAGTGCTAAGCGGGTCGAGGACATGCCGCTTCCCAGTACCGAACATATATTCAACATGCAGCCCCTCGCATCCCACGATCAGTGCCAGTAAAGGACGACCATCGTGCCGGTCGGCAGCCAAAATCTTCCATTCGTTCAGGTCGGTTGAGGATGGCGAGGGAAGGTTCTGAGGATGGATATGCCATTCTCTGATGTCGCGTACAAGGCCATTGCTTTCTTTCCAACGCTTCATGGCGAGCTCGTGGTGAAAATAAGGCATGCGTTCAAAGAGAAATCTGAAGCGTCTGTCCCAAAACGAGGGCTCAGTGGCCACTGATAATCTCCAAGTGCTCACCGCGCACATGACCAAGCAAGATCCCGCCTGCCTCTTTCGAGCCTATCCCTCTTGGATGTATCGACTGAAGACCTCTAGGGGTTGCTCACGCAGATATGGGAAACCGGCAGGCATGGTCACATCCAGCACTGTGCAGTGCTACCTAACGCCGACGATGACTGCTCGTCCTTTGGGATACGTGACCTCCGCCCCGGTCGACCATATGACCGTGCTGGAAGTGCCCCAGCCATTGCCGCCTAGAGGGGCAAGGTACGCTATCACTGGAAAGCCCTTCATCCGCCCTCATGCCTAGGCCTTTTGCGGAGCAATGCTCATAGTGAAAATTGCCCGGAGCATTGCTCATAATTTTTCGACATCTCAGATTTGGTTAATCTTCAGACACCGACAAAACTGGTGGACGATCATGGACAACCAACTAAGAAAACAGGTCAAAGAACTCCGCGAGGCTGCCGACGTGAGCGTCAATCTGGCCGCGATGTGGGCCAACGTTGCCGAAAGAACCTGGAGAGCCTGGGAGACCGAAAGCAGCAACGTCACCGCACGCTCGCCTTCCCCTGCTGCACTGTGGAGTTTCCTGGCTCGATCAGGGATTGACATGCGGAAGTTGGGTCGCGGGAATGACGTGAAACCACGCGGGCTTGCCATGTCTATCGCCTGCTATAAGGGGGGAGTTGGAAAGACCTCTATCACTGTGAACCTTGCGGCCACCCTCGCGGAAATGGGGCTCCGGGTGGCAGTGGTGACCAATGACTATAGCCACCGCTACGCACGCGAGGAAGGCGAGCAGCCGGCTCCGGACAGTTGGGTAGGTCGGGTCGGGTTTTTCGATGAGCGCGACCTCATCACCTTCCCATCAGCGGTGAAGCAGCGGCGTAAGCAAATACGCGATCATCTGGCGGCTTTGCCCCCGGATGCACAAGCGAAATACCGACTCGTCCATGCCGATGACCTTGAAGGACTGGAGCGGAAACAGCGGGCTACCGAAAAACTCAGCCAACTGATCGCACGACATGATTACGTGTTGCTCGATGTGAATGCTGAACTTGAGCTAGTACGGCGCTTCGCAGACCTAGTTGCCGTGGTGGTGGACACCAACTGCTGGATGGCTGTGCGTAGCGCTGGAAAATTCGTCTCTGCACTGCAGAAAATAAAATGTCGCGAAACAAAGCCAAGTTACTTCGGTTTGCTGACCAACTGCGATGTAGGAGGCGTCAGCAGGGAGCTTGAAGAGTTTGTTGGCGATTTCGTGAGTCTGAGTGATGAACAGTACCAGGACATCCTGGAATCGAAATACTCAATATGCCGGCGCCGCGAGCGAGTGCTGGAGATGGTCGACTCACTGGCATTTCCTCCTCTGCATACCGAGTTGAGCGGCGCTTACCGCATCGCCATCGAGATGCTAGAGGAGTCCCCTCCCCCGGGACAGGAGTATGGATATTTCAGCGCATTCGTGGATTTCGCTCCGCGCTCTCACGCCGCGCGGGAGATGCGTCGCCTGGCAGATGAGCTTGTCCATTGGAGGCTCCGCAACACTTGGGAGTGAGATAGGCAAACAAAACACGCCTTAAGCCCCCATGCTCAAAGAGGCCTCCACACACGCGGTGGGGGGGGGCGAAGTCAACTAGTTGATATCGATGTGATCAGGTAATCGGGCTAGTTAATAACTGCGGGGCAGCTTCGTACTACCGACGAAAGCTGTGTGAGCTAAACGCGCACCACTTTCACCACCTGCTCCTCTCCTCACGATTGGTGGCTTCCTTCACGTGCCGTTGGATCCGGTCAATCAGGTCTCCTCTGCCATCAATGTCAGCGGTCAGGGCGACACTCAAGATCCCCGGCTGACCGACAACTGCGGGCAACCGCCATACCTCGTAGCGAGTCACACCAGACTTCGTACTTGCTAGAAGTCGTGGAGTCGATCTGAGCAACGACCAGGCGCACATGGCGAATACAGACCGGCATGGAAGTCGCCCATCCTGGGAGCAAACGGTCTTGATTAGCTGGGACGACGATAGCGGCGTGGTGCTTCAATCATGAACCTGGCTAATTCAAGAAAGAAACGCCTCCCCCAGAACACCGCCTCGCCACCGTGGAAATCCGCCGCAGCCGCGTGATCTTCACTGAGTTCGGCCCTCCTTTGCATCAAGCATTGCGGGGTGCCGATCTAATACTCTAGCTAGCCAGCCAACGGCTGATACGGCAGGATGAGATCCTGCCATGTTCGCCCGATAGGCCGGCATCACTCCTCGCTGTTCAACGGTGTTGATGTGGTGTGTACGAGGTGAGCTTGGCCCACGCATGCCATGCCACTAACGCCCCGGACAGCTGAGACAACACCATGTTAGTCGATTACCCAACCCTTGATGAGGCACAGGAAAAGCGTATTGCCGCTGTTCACGGCGGCTTCCTGTATCAACATCTGTTTGCCGTCGGTTGTCTGCTGAAGGCTAACGGCTCGAACGTCTCACATGTGGTGATCGAGCGTGACGAGGACGTCGAAGTCGCTCTGGCTGATACCCGCATCTACGTCCAGGTCAAAACGCGGGTCGAGCCACTCGTGCCTAGCGACCTCAACTCTGCCTTTGACCGCTTCCAACAACTTCGCGATCAGCACACCCACGGCCAACGCCACGGCAAAGCTGTTTTCGTGGTTGCCTCGAACCAGCCTCCAGGCCCAAAGCTCAGCGCGAGCATCGAGCGCAAGGAGATGGCGGATGATGTTCATTTCATCTATCCGGGCAAGGCTATTCCGACGGAAATCGCCTGCCTTCCGGCATGTCAGCCTGACTTGGGACGTGCGATCGCGGACTGCGTGAAGCTGGCAGAAACGGTACCCCATGGCGTACTGGTACCGGAGTCATTGGTATGGAAGCTGGCGGGTAAGGTGCAAGCCGCCGCTACCGGTCGTGAAGATCTGGGAGGCTACACGTTTCACACAAAAGCGCTGCCCGCGCTCTTCGAACAGATCCTGACGCAGCTCCAACGTCTGCCTGCGCTTCAAGCTAACTACCTCCCACAGATTGATGAACCTGAGCTCGTCAATGGCGAACGTATTCGTGTCATTTGCGGATTTTCCGGGGCGGGCAAGACGTCATGGTGCGCCCAAGCTGCGATACGTAGCCTTGAGCCCTCCGTTTACTTCAACGCTCGCGAAACCGCAGGCTCGGCCCTCGCTCGGTCACTGACAAGGGAGATTGCGGGAGCTGTAGTTGAGAACCCCTATGAGATTAACGAAATATTCGCAAGCAGCGCTTCGGGCATCGACTCCTTGAGCGCGCTTGATCGCCACCTGGAGGCCAAAGGTATAAGGCCTTTGGTGGTGATTGATAACGCTCACGAGATCTCCGCAGCAGACCTGCAAGCAGTTTTCGGCTGCACCCCGCATATGCGCTTCATTCTTCTGTGCCAGCCGGTGGAGTCGATCCAGGAACTGGAACAACTGTGTGGCCTGCGTCGAGAGACACTCCAGGGGTGGAGCCTCGATTCCGTAGCCGCCGAAACGTCTCGCCTAGGGGCAAAAGGTGACGTCAAAACCCTGGAGAAAGTGCGCGCCATAACGGCTGGAATGCCACTGTATCTGCAAAACGCAGCCCGGCTTGCAGCTGAGGATTACGCAGGAGACCTGGCAGAGCTGTGCGAGGCACTTGAGCAGCAGGCCACCCTGGAAACAACCGCTCAGGAACTCATCCTGACCAGGGTTTACCAGGGGCTCGCGCAACCCAGTCAGCAAATCGTCATGCTCTTGAGCATGGTCGATGTCGCTATCACCCAGGACGAGTTGCTGCGATTGATGCACTGCTACGCCCAATTGCCAACTGCTGCGATCAACGCGGCAGTGAGGACACTGCGTGCACACGGAGTCCTGGAGATTCAAGGTAACCGCGAGATCAAACTCCACGATGCCATGCGGCTGATTGGGTCAAGCCAATCGCACGCGATAGACGAAGAGCACCTGCTCGCGACGAAAAGATTGCTCAAAGACCTCTTGCTCACGTCGTTGCAGCAAACGCGAAGCCATCACCGACTGAGACTTTTTGTCCGTACCCTGCTAGATCTAAAGGAGCAAGAGTTCCTGATCGAGCTGGCCGGCGAAGAAATGTTCAAGGAAACCGGGCTGGGAGCCATGCTCATCGACTATTTGGAGGCCACCTCCACCGCACCAGATCTTGATCCCGAGACCCGGTACTGGGCCGTCGACTCTCTGTTTTTCCTCCTCCACCAATCGGAAGATGAGCGTGACAAGCCAGAGCACCTTGCATTGATGGCTCAATTGGTTCGTGACAACGCACTAACCGACCGCGCAGTCATCTCCTACCATCTGAAGAGTATGGATTGGATGGGAATGCAGGGTGACGCGCCCGGCGTCCATCGGGCCATCGACGTTGTGAGTCGACTGCCTGGACTTACTCCCGAACGCATCCCGCCGTTCCACTACAACGCCGCCGTCGCGCTGTGGCGAGTAGGTCAGTATCAGTTCGCAGAGACATACGTTGACAAGGCCATTGGAGACTACCTCAACGTTCTGAAAATTAGCGAAAGCTGGATCATGGGTAGGCCAATGCGGGATGTATCAGCCTTCCTGAATGAATCATCTGCAGATTGGCAGGCTGTGAACCATCTCGCGGGTGCTTACGAAGTCAAAGCCATGCTGCTGAAGCTACGTGGCATTAACCCGTTAACGTACCGTCTCTTTGCTTTTAAATTCTTCTGGTGCACCCAAGCATTCAGCTCAATGATCAAAACGGGGCTTGATGCCGCGCAGGACATGTTGGACAAACGTACCTTTGAGGCCGCCCGGGAGATGGTTGGCTCTACCATCATCCCTCTCATCATGCATGCCCAACTTCTGGGCGAACTCACCAGTGCCCGAAGCTTCTACGCCGTGATCCTGGCCTACTGTGGAGATCTACAGGGTGCTGACAAGGAAATGGCCGCGCTCGCACCCTTCCGCTCTGGTTATTCAGAAGATAAGCGACGGGAGTATGACTTCCAGTTACAACTGATTGACGATATTCGTGCTGGCCGGGTCAGATGATCGGATGAATCATCCAACCCAAATGTCGTGCTAGTGAACTCAGCTGCCCCACATGCGGGGCAGCTGCTGATTCAAGCTGAGGCGGTACTGCGCTCGTCATCCATGACGATGGAGCCGATGATCTGATACTTGCGTCGATCATAAAGTCGGAAGTACAGGGCTATGCCGCCTCTAACCCCGAAACTGGCGAGGACAATCCAGGGAATGGCCTTGAAGAACAGAGAGCTCGCCGCCGTACCAGCGGCAAAACCGAGCCAGGCCAACACTCAAGACAAGTGCACAAAGACCTGCGACGAGTACTCTGAAGCGCTTGAGAGCCGAGGCGCGGCCTGAAGATTCCTCACGCGCAGGTGCGCCCTGCAGTGGAACCCCACTTTTGCTAGGAAAGATCTTGTTCATGGCATTTCCCTCGCAGGACGATCACAGATGCACCTGAGAGGAACAAAATCATCGGTGGCAGGCTGAGCTCGATCCAGAGGGCGAGTTTTACCCAACCTTGCCGCAGCCAACACAACAAGGGGCTGCTCCCTATCTTCCATTGAATCCGGCAGCTTCAGGTCTGTCGCAAGTCGAACGGCCACGTATTCTGCGTCCCAACCCCTGATCGTCAGCTCTTCGATTGCGAGCCGTTCCAAGTGCGCAAAATTCCGATTGCCCTTACCAATTTCTTGCGCAGGGTAAATTTCCGGCTCCAAGGGAGTGAAAAGCTCACAGATCAAAAGCGGAAAGCGTAGCCCTATCACAGTGCTTGACCTGGCCATCGTCGCTGGCAACAGCACCGCAGCTTTTTCATTGTTCTCAAATATAAGAACTCCGTCTCGCTTAAAAATTTTCAAGAGGGGGGGGGAAGAAAAATGCGAAAACCAGACAGACGGTAAGAAAATTGGCAAATCATCAACGCTTTCTCGACATTTTGGCTGATTTAGCGAAAAACGGACACCATCTTTCCTCTTCACCTCCGGAGTTTTCATAATGCTTTGTAGTGGCTCAAAGGCGCGCAGCCGAGGCCGAAATCAGGGTATTTCCACTACCCCCTCGCAGCCCGGCACTAAAACGTGGCAGGGCATCGGATGCATTGAGATTACTCAGTAGACCTTCCACACCTGACCTTCCCACCCTGGGTCTAGGCATTCAAATTACTTGGATCGCTTCGACGCGATCAGAGCAAAAAAGGCCTCCTCCCTTGTGAGACCCTCCCTCAAACGTGAGACCAAAAACTCTGCATCTGCTGCAGCTGGATCAAAAAAATCTCGGGAATGCCTGACGATGGATAGCCAGAGTTCATAGGGAAGCGCTGTATGCTGGCTGCCTCTGCACCGATAGCTTGGACGTCCCAGCAGTGAGGGCTCCCGCTCGACCAATTCATCAGCCAGTCGCTGGAAGATTTGGAAAGGTGTATCACTCATACCGATGATCGAGGGATGAGTAAGACGCCTGATGGATTGAATCGCGCCCACGGGGTCGATGGTGTGCAAGCGCGACAACCGCATCACGTCAGCTTCGAACACCTCGGCGCCGACTGTCGCGGCCAAGCGCTCGACAGCTTCGAGCTCAGCCAGGTTACGACGCTCCAATCCAATTACATGCTTCTCCATAACCATCGGCCTCGTCAATTTTTGCCTCACCAAGCCTGGGCAGTGTTTCACGCCGGCATGAGCGTGGGATAATGCGGACTGCGTCGTGAACCGCGTTTCAGCTGAGCCCGAATCGATCATACCGCGTTGACGATCCGGGTTAGATCTACGACCTTGAAAGGACACATCATGAGTTCGCGCGACCTACCACCGTTCCCGTCTGACCTTCGACTGGACTACGCAACCGGATTCACAGCTCCAAGCACGGATAACGCCACCGCACGTTGAGCAGCGTCCCCTCCCCCCTAAATTAGCAGGAGTACTTTTGTACTCCAACGGAATAGCCATGAACGACCTGTGGTTGCGAGAACGAGAACGAAGACAAGCAATAGGGCAGCTCGCTGACATGCAACCCGGCGATCGCAGTGCACGGCCAATCCTTAAGCGCCTGGATGACCTTGAGCGGCTTGACCGTGAAACTCCACTGGGCGCGTGCCAACTGGATTTCACGAAACTTGCCGAACTGCCCAGGGAGCCTCACCCAATTGGCTGCTGGATTATCCGTGATCGGGATATTCCACAGCCGTGGATGACTCGCTTTGCGATTG
The DNA here is from genome assembly GCF_057808595.1 of Pseudomonas sp. FG98. Taxonomy (NCBI): domain Bacteria; kingdom Pseudomonadati; phylum Pseudomonadota; class Gammaproteobacteria; order Pseudomonadales; family Pseudomonadaceae; genus Pseudomonas; species Pseudomonas sp. FG98. The sequence continues at coordinate 16,563 of NZ_JBMDIJ010000034.1, forward strand.
CTTTAGGCCCCGCAGGTAGGGTCTCGGAAGGGCTTTACTGGCACGACTGGATTGACTTTCTGCAGGCCTGGGAAAGAGACCTCGCACACCTTGAGCAGCACCGCATGGCGATTGATGAAGAGTGAGCGCATCTGAGAGCGTTGATGTTGAGCTTCCCATCTCGGGCGGTGCCACCTTCAGGCGCCTCCCCCGCTACAGCCACAAAGCGCTCAACGGCACCGAGATGGCCTGCCCTGTTCCCGATGAGTACCCTCCCCCGATGCGCGCGCAATGCCAGGTCTCTAAACCTACTGGCGCTCTCTATGTGGCCCGAAGACAACTCTGAGCCTGGCTTGAACCCGGCACATCTCAATCGACCGTTTTAATACCACCATCCAACTCCACGAGGCACCGGGTGCCAGCAGAGTTATCGAACAACAATCCCATGCTGCGCGAAATCGCTCAACAACCTCTTCCGGCTCAGCATGCTGGGGAGCTTGAATATATTTCTGTATCCATACCAAATGCCCATTGGGAGGATGATAAGCCCCAGGCCAAATGTCGCGGTGGCGGCAATAATTGCGGCTGGAATCGAACCTATCGAAAACACAATCCCCTTAAGCACGGTGGCCCTAGCGATCAATCGAATGTCATCTAGATCAAATTCGACTTTTCCATCTCCGTTTTCAAATGCCAAAACGACGATGGACTTTTTCGAAGTTCGCTTAAAGTACCAGGTTCTCGGAACCTCAGTAGCCATTGCGCCATGAGTCCTGAGGTACTTCGGAACTACAACGTTCTTGAAATAAAAGGTGTTACCCTGCTCATCTTCCAACCTTACACGGCTATAAATAGCATCAAGATCCCCTCGTTCCTGAACGTCATAGTTTTTGATGGTCACCGTAATTTTTTCAAGGTCGGCCATTATTCATCCTTATAGGCTTTAGTACTCATCGGACTTGTATGTATGAGCTCTCAGGCACATCATGGTGGAATAGCTTGCCAGCCCCTTGCGAGGCTGCAGGTCGTCATGTGCCTTGCTCACTCGCTAGCACATAGTGATCTCCGCCGACGCTGCGCATCAGCTTGAAGCCGCCTCTGACCTGAACGCATTCCAGGGGGGGAGTGGCAACTGTCATCCCATCTAGGGAAACTCCCGACTGGTCGCCGTACACCAGCGCCACGTACCGGTCGCCGACCTTCGCAGCTTGGTACAGGTACGCGTCGATATGTACTGCCCAGCCAATGCCCCTGGCCTTAACGATCTCTGCGGGCAACGTTTGCCCTTGATTCTGTCGATCTCGTGAATCTGGTAAATCTCGTGTCAGCACACGATTTGACATCTACTTCATTCCTGAAATTGGGTAAAACAGCGCGCATGAATGGCGAGTTACGCGGGGCCTGTTCGGCAGGCGCGCATCTGGCAGGCAGAGTGAGATTCGATTTAGCGAATAATTGAAAAGCTGCAGTCCGCCCCCAACCACCATCACGCCTCAGATGCCAGAGCCCGACCCTCAACCGCACAAGCCAACCCTTTCGCCCCATCAAGCATCACCGACAATGGCCCAAGCAACCGCAAGCGGCCCAGAGGCATCGGAATGGACAGTTTTATACAGCATATGATGTGTAACTGTACACGCCAACATGGCTATATCCTCGTTTTTGAGGGCATGGTCTTGTTGAAGCAAGCGCTAGCGGCAGTCGTTCGAGCGGTTCGAGGAAACCTGGGGGTCACACAGGAGAGCCTGGCTAACGCTGCGTCCCGTACGTATTTGAGCAAGATCGAGAACGCCGAGAGCAGCCCAACGCTGGAAAAGTTCGCGCAGCTCGCAGACGCGCTTCGCCTGAGCCCTTCAGCATTGATGGCACTGGTTGTCTCGACACGCGACAACACCGACGCTCGCGCTGTCCTGACACAGGCCATCGCCGAGCTGGATGCCCTCGGAGCAAAGGTCAGCGCCGACGAGATCAAAACGCATCTTGCAGGAGTGGAGGTTTTGAAACGGCCCGCCGCGCGACCGGTAAACATTGCCAAGCTGCAGAAGGTGCTTGAGTGCAAAGAGGCCGGCCTAACCAAGGCCGAGACTGCGCGGCGACTAGGTTTGACCCGCTCAACCGTTGGGTTTCTCTGGGAACGTTCGGTGTCAACCGAAGACTGATCTCGAACCCACACGGCCTTTGGGTAGGACAGCATAATCCTAGTCATGATGAATAGGCCGTTGATTGGTGGCGGGTCAGGAGACCATCTAATTGCCACCCAATGGTTGTGAGCCCAATCGAGTCATATCACAATGCCACCTAGTGTGGCGCCCTCCCCGCTTGCATCTCACCTCTGAAGCAAGCTCTGAGGTCGCGCAGATCACTGCCCAGACCTACTCAATTAGAAGGAAGCGCATCGAGCACTCAATAGTGATGCCGGTGCTGGTACCAGATGTTCAAAGAACTCACTCCTCCATGGTGGTCTCGCTGGCTTCCATCATCAGCGCTCGCACTTGGAATTTTCAGCACAGGGATCACAATTCGAACGCGTACGGGCACCGAAAGCGTCGATTGGAGTGCGATCAGCCACCCCCCAAAAAAATTGGCTATTTGGTTCCTGCACGCTGCGACTATTACCACGCCCCTTGGCTCCTGTCGCCTTTACTTCCGTACTGCCCAGCAACGAGATGATGCCTGGAAGGCAATCGTCAGGGCTTGGTATGCGCCCAGAGTTACTGAGGCACAGAGCCGGCTGGACACATTTGAGCAGTGGCTCAAGGACTCACGCTATGTCCGAACTTCCAAGTGGGAGCCCCTCAAGCGCCAGGTAATCGCTTGGCAGCACACTACTCCTCCTGTCCCACCTGAAGACGTCTTGATGCCCAAGCACAAGAGCGTCATCGACCAAATGTGGCAACTCATTCGCAATCCTGATCCCCAGCTCACAGACTCTCGTGACAGCTACGTCAGACAAGCACTGATCGACTATCACTACCTGTTTGAGAGCGTCGAGAGTAGCCCGCTGACGACTGACCAACGCAAGGCGTGCGTCATTGATGAGGACAACAACCTCATCCTCGCCGGCGCGGGTACCGGTAAAACGAGCACCGTCATTGGCCGAGTGGCCTTTCTCGTCGAAAGTGGACAAGCCAAGCCCGAAGAGATCCTGCTCCTAGCGTACGGCAATAAAGCCGCCGAAGAGTTGAGGGAACGCCTTGAAAGCAAGCTAGGCATCAAGGGCATCACCGCCGAAACCTTTCACCGGCTGGGCAAATGCATCGTTCACAAGTCAGAAACGAATCCCGCTGGTACCAGTCCCATGGCTACCGACAAAGCCCTGAAAGCCCATTTCATCAACACCGTCTTTGAGGCCAAACAGCGAGAGTCTGGGTACCGAGAACTGCTGCTGAGCTATTTCGAGCAGTGGCTATACCCTGTTCGTAACCCCTTCGACTTCAACACCCTCGGCGAGTACTACCGATACCTCCAGGACAACGAGATTCGCACGCTCAAGGGCGAAGCCGTGAAAGGTTTCGGAGAGTGCGACATTGCCAATTTCCTGTTCAAAAATGGCATCGAATACAAGTACGAGGCCGTCTACAACACGGCGATACGAATGCAGGCTCGCGGCGCCTACTGCCCTGATTTCTACCTCCCAGAGTACGGTATCTACATCGAACATTTTGGCACGGATCGTAATGGCGAAACCGCTCCCTACATTGACCGAGACCAATACCACGCCGACATGGAGTGGAAACGCGAGGTTCACAAGCAGGGCGCCACGAAGCTGATTGAGACGTTCCATTATGAAAAGCAGGAAGGCGTGTTACTCGATGCATTGAAGAAGCGCCTAATTAACGCAGGCGTGCTACTGGATCCGTTGCCCCCAGAAGCAGTTCTGGAAACCCTTCGTGAGTTCGGTGCCATTTCTCGATTCGCAGAAATTCTCACGGACATGCTTGGGTTGCTTCGTGCTGCGAATTTGAACGATCAGGAGCTAAAGGACTTGATCGCTCGATCTGCTGATCCCGCTCAGATCAGTGCGGCATTAGACCTTCTCACACCTATTGTTGATGCCTACGTGAAAGCGCTCGACGACGAGAAGAAGATGGACTTTGATGACATGATCAACAAAGCCAATCAGTACGTCCTCGACGGCAGCTTCAAGAGCCCATGGAAATTCATCATCGTCGATGAATTCCAGGACATCGCAAAGTCTCGCGCGGATCTGGTCAGAGCCCTGCGCAAAGGCCAAGAGGACGTTTCGCTTTTCTGTGTGGGTGACGATTGGCAGTCGATCTTCAGGTTCACTGGCAGCGACATCAGTTTCACAGCCGATTTCGAGAGAATCTTCGGCGCCACCAAGGCCAGTGAGCTCAAGAAAACGTTCCGTTTCAACAGCATGATTGGTGCAGTGGCCAGCCGCTTCGTCATGCAAAATGATCGGCAGATCACCAAGGACATACAGTCCCACACCATCGTGGATACACCGACGGTGTCCTTGGTTAGAGCTTCTCTGGGAGAAGACTCCGCCAAAGCTGAGACGATTGAACGTACAGTAGAACGCATCAGCCAAACCGCGAAGCCAGGCTCCTCGGTTTACTTCCTCGCGAGATTCATATTTGACTTGCCCGACCTCGCAGTCCTAGCAAGCCAGTACCCCAACCTCTCCTTCAAAAATGACTCAATCCACAGTTCAAAAGGCAAAGAGGCGGACTACGTCATTATCCTGGGCCTAGCAAAGGGGAAATACGGCCTGCCCTCAGAGATCGTGACTCATCCCCTAATCGAAGCTCTGCAGCCACCAGCAGAACCCTACCCCCACGCGGAGGAGCGCCGACTGTTCTATGTGGCGTTGACGCGCGCAAAACACCGTGTCTACCTACTGTGCGACATGACGCGCTGCTCGCCCTTCGTACGAGAGCTGGTTGAGGGCAAATACCCCCTGGAATACGAAGAGTTCGAAACCGCTCCCGAGCAGGTGAACGCGCTCGCGGCCAATTGTCCTGTATGCACCCAGGGTAACCTGGTCAACCGGGCGAGAAAATCTGACAAAGCGCCGTTCATTGGCTGCTCGAACTTCCCGCAATGCACCCACAGAGAGAGCGGCTGCCCGTCTTGTACGGCTCCCATGATCCGATCAGGACGTTATCGTCTCTGCGTGTCACCAGGCTGCAATGGCTGGGTCGCTGTCTGCCCCAAAACGGGTGGGAAGATGGTCTTCCGCGACAAAGTCAACAAGTGGGGATGCTCGCATTATAAGGGCGCAGAGCAGGGTTCTTGTAGGCACATGGAGCGGCACATTGAAGCCCCGCCGAGCAAGACTGGCATCTGCACGAATGTCGAGAACGACCAGGGCGCATTGCGGGGACAGCCCTCCCCCTGGTAGTAACCGCACATTGCGACCAAGCAGCCCGCATCCGGCATGGCTGCCCAAGAGAGGCGATTTGAGCAGCCAGTCAGGTCGGCGCTCTCAAGCGGGCTCTATCACCAGGTCAATGGTGCGAGTGATGTTCGTGTCGGGGTGCGGGCCGACATAGAGAAGGAAGACCCAAAGTAATTGCTCATGATTGAGCATCTGAAAATAGATCCTGGCCGCCCCCTGCGGCGATGTCCGGTCACCACTTTTCAGGTGAAGATTATGCACCTCATCCCGGATGACCCTGCCGTTCACGCTAATTTTGAGCTTAGTCTGGATCCCGCCGGTTTTGGCGAAGTGGAGGTTTCGGGTTCTGAAAAACTCGTCAAGCCCGACGCCGCATCCGTTGCCCGCCACCAGCTCGACGAAAGCCTCCATCGCCGAAGTGACAAACCCTTGGCGGTAGTCGGGCAATCCATCGCAAAGCTCAATCGCGTCACCAATCAGGACAAGTCGCGGGCTGGATGCTACCGCCCTGGCGATGTGCTGCGAGAGCGGTGGGTCTGGAGCAACTTCGTCTACGACCGCGTGCATGAGCGCGTCAAACACTGCATCCAGGAACTGCTCGGTTACCTTGGGCCGAGGAATGTGGAGGTATGGCCAACCGTCGACTTCCATTTCGAGGTCGTACACCTGCGCGCCCATCTCATACATTGTTTCTAGCTCAGCCTCCACATCACCAGGCACGGGCGCGTATGGCAGAACGTAGACTTCAGCGTTCTCGAATCCACCGTCCAGGGGTTCGTAATACTGCCTCAGCAACGTGACAGCTACCTCAGGCTTCGGCATTAACTGGAGCCGACCCGTTCGATCCAGGTCAGTGATGATCGTGCTTGGTGAGACACCACGACCTTCCAGGGCGCTTTCGACCCTTCTTCGCAACTGCTTCGGCACGCCGATTAGGAAGACCTGTCTCATGACTGCTCACATGCGTCAGAACTTGGATTTGCTCAGCACGCTGTTAAGCAGTACGGGAATGGCTGATTTCAGGATGTCTTCGTCGCTCATCAGCTCCAGTAGGCGAATGGCCTGTTGACGAGGACTGAGGATGTTGCCTGAAGGGGTCGCTGGGCGCTCAGGAGCAGGCACATTGGTGGCTGCCGACTGAATGCTCAGGTTGTCAGGATTGATGTTGTGTTCAACGGCCCACGCTTGAATCTTTTCGCTGATTTTGAGCGTGCGCATCTGGCGCCATTGCAGTTCCCGGTCACCGAGAGCCTTGGTGAAGGCCGCGTTCACGTCGCTGCTATACGTCGACTCCACCAGTGCCTGCAGGGGCACCAGTTCACCCGGAGTAACTGCTGCTAGCTCCAGAAACTCGCGCATCCACGCTCGATGTGCATCGACCGGAATCTGCACAATTTCAACGAAGTCTGCGGGTTTGTTGTCCACGAGCCGATGATAGTCGTGGTCGACGCCTTCCACGAAGTGAATGACCCGATTGGTAATCAGGTTGTAGAACCGCTTGCGGTTGATGTCCGGGTTCGTAAAGGCTTGCCAGACATCACTGCGCAAGGCAGTGGGGCGGTCAACCTTCGTGCGGCTTTCCCGACTGGCAGGCTTCTGCCGAACTGGTGCCATCTCGCGCTTTAGCGTAACGCGTACGTCGCCAGAGCCTTCAGGCCATTCGAGCTTTACGTAGTCGCCAAGCGGGCCCTTCAGGAAATCAGCGAATTTACGGCAGCCGTACTTCTTCTCATCAAGAGCCGGGTGGCCTTGAGATATGAGCGAGGCATTGAGGTGTTGCTTGAGACGAGCACCGAGCTCGCCAGAAGAATTCGAGATCAGCTCGATGATGATTCGAGTGATGAGTTGCAATTCGTCCATAAAAATCCCAGGCTGAAAACGATAACCCGCCACAGAGTGTGGCGGGTATCTTGGTGTCTATCATATGCTCTGGGTTCCAAACTGTTGGCAACGTCGTCTGAAGGGTAGAACTCCATACCAATCAGCGCTTGGGCGTTGCTACAGCCCTTGAGAAGCGATTCCGTCGTTCCAAAAATGGAGCTATCGATCTCGTAGTAGCCCTTCCTGAAAATCATGATGATCAGGAAGCCGTACGACAATGTTAAGCCCACCACATGTTGTGAGTCAACGTCGCAACGTGTACTACATCTGCACCTAGCATCGAAACCGCAAGCCGAGTGTTGACTGAAAGCTTGCGATACCTAAGACCTTTGCAGATCTCAGAGTCAGAGCCAAGTAGGTCTCGAAGCCGCCCTCCCCTCCAAAAGCAGATAACCCTGACCTCAGTCGAGTCTCCAGCTTGGGAGTGACCCGTGGCCCAACACTTCAAGCCATTGCTTCACTCGCTCACCTGACTTTGCGGCGTCAGAAAGTCATAGATGGCGCAGCCTCCCTATTCACACGAAATTTTTTCAAGGTATAATCCCGCCATCCGAAATCCGAGAATCCTCTACATGAGCAAAACCCGTCAGCCTTCCATTCCCGAATTGTTGATCCGCCACGTCCCTCGAAACATTGTGATGGGTGCGGAGGATGCCTTTGAAGCAGGTGCGCTCCGTGCCTATTTGGACACAAAGGACATGGACAAAAATCATCGGAAGAATGCGCTTGGGCAGATGCGGGCTTTCCGGATGAACGAGTCTTTCGAGGAGATGCTGCGTGCCGCCGACGCTGTCCATACCCCCCTCAAAGGCAATGGGGTCGTACTGGGCCATGCCGGCATCTTCAAGTTCGGTCGGGTCAATATGTCCTCCACCCTGTGGAACAACGTCAAGCGAGGCGCCACCCGTCGCCAGCTGGCGGAGGCGAACCAGGCCATGACTCAGCTGGTTCAACCATCGCTGTTTGCTCCGGAACCTATCACCTCCGGTACGTTCTTTTTCGTTGCGTGCTTCACCGGATCACTCACCAATCAGCCAGAACGCCCGGTGGAGATCCACATCGCGGTACCGGATGCTGAAATGAAAGGTTGGCTTTTCCGAGAGCCCTTGAGTAAGTTCCTCGCTCGCTACGACGAAGCACCTCAGCAAGTCGACTTGGCGATGCCGAAGCTCAAAACAGGTGTGCTCGAAACGGGCCTACTCGAAACAGGACAAGATACAGAATCATGAGTCGCGGAATTACAGGGTTTGAGCCGGGGCGGCTAGTACAGGCGCTCGCGGCTCGCGGCCTTTCTCAAGTCGCACTGGCAAGCATGGTGGGGGTATCCCCTGCCACAATCAGTAAGTGGAAAAGCGGCCAGCAATCCCCTGAAGCAGAAGCATTGGCCAACCTCTCTCAAGTCATCAATGTGGCCCCAGAGTGGTTCACCCGGCCAATACCCGAAAAGTGCTCTCTCCCTCTGTTCCGAAGCAATGCCTCGGCGCATGCCAGCGCCCGTACGATGCTCGAAGCACGTCTCGAATGGGCTCAAGACATCGCATTAGCCCTGGGTGAGTTTGTCGATTTCCCCGAGGTAAACCTGCCGAAACGCTCGTTCACGGATCCAGAACAGATCACCAGCTCCGATATCGAGGACGCCGCTGACGAATGCCGCGAACTCTGGGGGCTCGGTCGACGCGCGATACCTGACCTAGCCATGGCGGTTGAAGGCGCTGGTGTGATTTTGGTGCGCGAAGAAACAGGCGTAGCGACCATTGAGGGACTGTCTGCCTGGAGTCAGGTGTTGAATCGTCCGCTCGTGCTGCTTTCCGCTGACAAGCAAAATGGGTTCCGCAGCCGCTTCGACCTTGCTCACGAACTCGGCCACCTGATCCTACACAAAGGCATTGAGCGGTCGACTGACCCCGTTCGCCACAAAATGATGGAAGACCAGGCCCACCGTTTCGCAGGGGCCTTCTTGCTCCCAGCAGAAACGTTCGCTGCAGAAGTCAGAAGTCCAGTCACCCTGGACAGTCTTTTGCTGCTCAAGCAGCGTTGGGGCGTTTCTGTGGCTGCAATGGTCATGCGCCTTTGGGCATTGAAGGTGATCGATGATGACGCAAAGGGCCTGCTGTTTAAGCGTCGCTCAGCTCGCTGGGGCGTCAAAGCAGAACCGGGCGATGAAGGACGTGCACCCGAGCAACCTCGCCTTCTCAAACGCACCATTGAGTTGCTGGCCTCTTCCGGCGTCCTGCCTGTGAACGGGGTCGCTGCTTACATCGGCCTTGCCGCAACGGATATCGAGATGCTGACGGGCCTGCCCAACCGCTACCTGAGCGGTAATGCTGAAGTTGTTCACTTGGCCAAGCTCAAGAGCAACAGCAGCTCCATGACTCCCCTGACCGTTCCGCATAAAGCACTGGAGCCGGGGATAGTGGTTCCGTTCAATCGCGGCAAATGATTTTCACGGAGGCCTGTCATGGCCTCCACTAATCAAACAACCTCAGGCGCTGATCACCTGGCAACACTACCCACAGCGTATGGCACCATTGATTTCCAGGCCAGACGACCAGCGTCCTGAGATGCCAGGTTGATTGGTTGAGAAGCTGGCCATGTTGAGTCGAAGACCGCCGCTTCCGGCAGGTCTTAAGGATTCACATGAAAAGTCGAGTGGCGATCACATTTTTGCGGGCTATTTGGCATGCAAAGTAGCCCGCATGTTTACTGGGGTGCCAAAGACAGCGCCTCACGGTGCCAAATCCACCACCTCCCCACACCACCCCGCCACTGATGAGCAGTAACTATCAGCAAGCGGAGCGCGCAGCCGTGAAGGATGGACGCCCGAAGGGCCAAGCTTGGTTCACGACAGCCTGACTGCAAGGGCACGGCAAAGGCCTCATCCACTGATTCCAGGATGAACAGAGCATGCCCTCGCGCGCGTTACACTGCTATTTGTTGCCAGTAATGCCGTGATCATTACGACACAAGCCCCCGAGGGTGGATACCACTACAACCCAGGTGTGAAATCAGAATCGCGATTGGGTGCCCGGAAATAGCCCCTGCCTTTCTGTAGCACCCGATCCGCTTCGGGAATATCAAGCTGGATGATCGTTGGAGGTACGCCTTTCGTAACATGCAGCCGAGACCTATAAGGCGGCTGTACAGCCTCCATAGACCTCAAAATGCGTTGAGTTTTAGGATCATCCGGAGAGGCTGCGAGCTCACGCGCAAACTCACGCAGCTCCTCCCGCCCCGAGTCACTCCCAATGTCAAAGTCCCGCCCAAACACGCTCATCGCAGCCTTGGCGAGGGAGAGCATGGTTTCGTCAGCGATATTCATTAATTCTTCTCCAGTGTTGCTTTCAGCCTAGCATGTGCGATCAGACCGTCGTAAAGAGGTCAGAATCGAATCCATCAGCACACATCTCGTCAGCAACGTAGCCCTTCCGTCGATACGGGTCATTACGCTTGATGATGCTCGCCGCTGCTGAAGGCTGAAGGAGCATGTACCCTTTCCGGTCTACCCAACGATAAAAAGTAATGGGCAGGATTTTCTTTCCGATCCCCCTGAAGCCCATACCCTCGTAAAGAGCCTTCAACTCCTCCCCACCCTCAGGTGCTGCATGCAGGAGCACCGCCCCATTCAGCCCAGCCCTATACGAGGCGATAATGGCTGCATCAAAAAGCGCTTTGCCAACTCCAGCTAGCTTTATGCTGGAGAAATATTCCCTGTAAAACTCACTTGGAGCCGTAGAGATATACCAGGCGTAGGTCTTGGAACCGAATCTGTCAGACTTGCATAGGTAACGCGGCACCACAGTCATCATGCCGATCACTACCTGCTCACCCAGCTCGTTACGCGTAATCATCGTCAGGCCATACGCCGGATGCGCACTCCTGGTACTGAAATGTCCAAAATTGTGCACGTCCAGCAACCGGAAACTCCTATTCCAGTTCCAATTCCGATCAGCGCGGATATGCTGGCTTCCGGCTTGAGACGCAGTACGATAATTCTCCTTGATGATGGGTTGAACGTGGCCATGCCACCAAGAAGCGTGATCAGCAGTCATCGGGACAAGCGCTACTTCGACGTGACCCAGCGGTTTGCCAGAGGATGAGTAGGCTTCCACAGCAGATACATAGGGCGGAACTCTGGCTGGATCTGGGTACAAAGAAGCGAGCAATACATCCGTTTCATCAAGCGCAGACAGCGGCGGAACTTCGTTTGACGATGACAATGGCTTACTCCTATTCAATGGCCAAACGGCAATAGGCCGTTCTGGCGATCTAAAAATGGATGCATCAAGGTACGAAACGCTCTATATCAAGCGTTTCGATGAGCCCCGCCGTGAGCTGCTAAGCGGATCCCCTCAAGCATGAGCATCATTTAATTCACTGCTTAGCGGGATTTTCCCCACTGGGGATTGGCAATCAACAGTTCAGAATCTAGGACTGTCCGAGAAATCAACGACAGGGTTTCGAGCGAAGGGCGTGCCCGGATCACCCTGCTGAGCTCCTGGGTATCGATCTCCTTCAGCCTTGACAGGGTCTTGAGCCGACGTAACTTCGCGCCCTCCACCGCCTCAACAATTTCTTCACCCAGCCTGACCACGCCCTCGTTATCCAATGGCTCCGGTGCAGGCATATTGATCTTGCTAGTGAGGAAGCGGCTCAACTTCCCGAATTTTACTGGGACTGGATCGTCTGAGCAGCGATAAGCCAAGCCACGTCGGTTAAATACGACATAATGACTTTCTTCATCTGGAAGCTCTCCGATATCCGAAGGACTAAATGCCATGGAATTATCGAGGATCGCGTCACTGAGATAGTGGGCATTTAGCTCAGCACACTCATGAAAAAGAGGGGCCGCATAAGCAACAAATTTCCCTTTGCTTTCAAGCTCAAGGAGCAAATTATGTTGATCTGACCGCTGGAGAGAATGCAGATGCCAGCGATAGTACGGCCCACTCATCAAATCATGTTCCTTACAGTTCGTCCGCGCCATGTAGTGGCTCAGCTTAAACTGCAAGAAAATCGGAATACCACCGACAATCTTAACATCATACCCTCCCCCTGCCTGACCTTCAGCGTATAGCGTCGGGAATTGCGGAGCAGCGGCGATCGTGGTTCCCAGTAGCTTCACTACCTCGTTGGTCACTGCATAGCCATAGGAAAACTCGGAGATGTTAGGCGTCATGGATAGTCCCTATCTTAGTTAGTGTTATGCCACGGCTTTAGAGTGACCGCGCGACGACACCACCGCTTGTCCTTCCCGGATACCAGGCAGCCAGGCTACCCTGTTGAGATTCATCGATGTGCCGGTAGATATCGACGTACTCATTCCCATACGTTATCCCGTGTTCCTTGGTAGGGATCACGAATATGCTGTCATAACTTTTTATACCATCAGCGTAACCAATCTCCCATGGGCACCAGCGTGAGGCCAACGCATTTGGTGTAGCCAGAAACAGAAACAGGTCAGCCTCCAGAATCCTGCTTTTGATCATCCTGGCAGTGTTGCCGTTGGTGCGCTCTGGCATCTCACTGTCCATCCAATCAACGTAGAGATGAAGGCCTTGATCTTTGAAGAATTTAAGCAACCCTTCAACTGCTATGCGATCCTTATGGCTGTGGCAAAGGAACGCTGTCCTGTAGCCAAGCGCACGGGCATTCTGAGAGTTCGAGGCAGTTGTATAGTAACGACTGCGCGAACCTGCAGATCGTAAAGTACCAAGATCAAGGGGCATTGCTATCTATCCTGTAATGTTGCCGAAACGGGCCAGCGGTATCTACTCGCTTTTTAAAATTGTGGCATTGCTAAGCTATCCGGATGGCTAGGCTGTCTTATTGCTTAGCCATCCCGATTGTTAAGCTGCCGGTGCTCCTAGGATGCGCATCGCAGCTATGATCGAAGCAAACACAGAGCCATGGAAAATGATCAGCGTCTTGGAGAAGACAGCCTTGAAAAAGTCCATATTTCCATTTTTGACGTCCAGCGCCATGGCAAAGTCGACGTTATCCGGTTCCAGTATCCTGATCTTGTCGTAGAGACGTCGGTAGTTGCGTTCTAAGGCCAGGAAATAACCATCTAACCCCCACAACGCGATCGCTGGCACGAGAGCATACTGGGCGAAGCCCTTACTGTCTGAAGCAGCTGCCAGCGCAAACAGACCAGAGATCAGCAACACCGACCAACCTTTAAGCAGGAAGGAGTTCGTGGACAACCGATTCACAACACCTTGGACGAACTCCAAGTGCTTTAACTTTCTATCCAATATAATAAGCTCGATTTGGGTTAGCATGGAACCGGCCAACTGCCGAGTTAAAATCTGTAGCATCCAGAGAGTTTGGACGAGACTTCAACCAATTCACAAATCTTGAAGACGAGACAGACTGCAAATGCTCGACAGGCGCCGAGTGGAAAACTGGGACTGACGAAGCTATAGACTCCATCGCCGAATCATACATGCCGTCACCACGACTCAACTTCCACAGCATATGACTAAACATCAGCTCCATATGAATCCAAGGCGAATGGGTCATATTCTGCCCTTGAACAGATTTCCTTGTAGAAATAGATCTATCTGTATTTAAAAAGATAAGGGTAGACGACTGCATGATCATTCTCTGCAGTGCGCCGGCCAGCACCATATGAACATGAGCAGCGGATCGATTAGCGCACTCGTAATCATAGCCCGACCCTGAGGATGCCTTAGAGTACTTATCATTGATCACTCTTAGCAGGTCATAAGATGACCCCCAAACAACAGAGTCCACGAAAGCTTGAACGCCTTTCTTTTGCAACTCATGAGCCAGCTGAATAGCCAAGTCCTGATCATTGAATGAATGAGAGATAAAAACATCACAGTTCACCTCCGGAAAGAGGTGCTCCGCAATTAACTCAGCATCGATGCTATTGCCATCCGCCATAAGGTATGACTTAAGATTTACAACCTTCTTTTTTACATTATTTTTGTGCGCATCAACCACTGCCTTGGAAACCGGTAAGTGGGTTCGATCCAAACTCAGATTGAAACCATAATGCATGTTTAAAATTCCATTTTTCGGATCACTCAGATCCACGAAATTTAGGGGCGGTAGGATTTCGATCAAGCTTGTGATGAATGCCAAGCCCCGACGAAAACAAACCTACATAATCAAGCAATTCGTCGTCTTCATTTGCAATCAAACCCTGAATCCCCGCCGCCGCTCCCCCTGGACTCTTCAAAGCGAGAACGGCTGCCTCTGGGCACAGCTGCTTGAAGAGTTCGTATTCCGCCACGATACCCTCCTTGCCTCCAATGAAGACTGCACCATCATAGTGATAGGTGCTGAACATCTGGTTCCTCATGATATCAAGGCTGCCTTGCAAGCTTTCCCCAACCGGAGTTGTTATGAAATTAGCAAACTGCAGGCTGTCTTCAGGAAAGCTCGCTGAGAAATGCTCGCTCTGGAAGATTGTTACGGCATTTTGGTTCTCAATGCCCAAGTCCTCACACGCTGCCAGGATCAAGGGCGAGATAGATGGATGCCCACCAAAAACCAAATGTTTACGGCCCAATACGGTAAACAGGAATGAGCGCAGCGCGGCCTGGATCAACACCGGATCGCACTTTTTATAAAATGGACTCTCGATGTTGGGAACGCTGGCGGATAGGAAAATGCTGCTCATTTTTTGTACCGAAAGTAGTGATAGACAATGAATCATCGTGAGCTGTGGAGAACACCCTGGCTCAACAGCCGGAGAACAGCTAGTCAAGACACCGCACGTGATTCAGGCCAATCAATAAACTCCCAGCCCGCATCATCCGTCGATATCAAACGAACCTGCTGGGTCACACAGTCCTGAAGCCAGTCCATGTGAGCACGCCATTTGCGCTCTTTAATGCCCACTTGGTTGTAAACGACCGCCACGGGCGGATGGTGCAAATCAAGGGTCGCCTCATGCAACGAATAGCTCGTTGGCACCGCCATCTCGGGGTATACGACGATCCGCTTGTCGTTAATTGATACGATTAGGCTCCGACGCACAGAATATCCCTCGATGATTCCGCCGCATTCCGCAATCGAATTGCGCAGCTTACCCACAAGCCGCGAGTAACGCTGCGCGACGCTCTTGGTACGCAGTATCTCGACCATATCAATGACGCTTTTCAGCTCGGTTTCCTGGAGCTGCTCCAGAGCATTCAAGGATTCCGGGGTTAGCTGGATCTCACCGCAGGCGGTTTGCTTCGCCTTGGACTCCACACCTGGCCAACCTACCCGCAGCACACACAGACCGCGCAACGTGGCCCTCGCGAACTCCTGGACTGTCCAACGGCTATCGAAGTAGTTCTCCGTATCCAAATAGACGATCACGTCCGAATCGCACAGGCGCTGCCAGAGCACCTCTTGGAAGTGCTCGCCCGGGAGGATGTCGTGGGTATCGAGGAAGACGTCGTACTGACGGGCAGACAAGGCCGCGTACAGTTGCAGGGCGGCATTTGTGGACTCGACGCGGCGGTAGCTGAGGAAGACTCGGCGCTGCTTCGGAACAAGCGAAGCCGCCTCCAGCAGAGCCACTGCGAGGCTTGCAGGGCCCGCCTTCATGTCGAGGCCGTTAAGGCCGCCAAGCTTGCCCGGAAACTCCTGGGGCAGCCGAGTCTTGCAGGTCGCTACGGGGATCAGGGGGATGCGGCGCTTGATGAGCTGCTCTACCGAGGCTTCCTGGTCTGCGCCAATCTCGAAACAGAGCGCGGCACAGCAACGGTCGATAGACGGGCGGAAATCGCTGAGCCGTCCTTCGAACAAGCTCACGTCCTTGCCAAGCCTCAGGCCCAGGTCTGCCAGGCGGACAGAGATTTGCTCTCTGAGTGCTGCTGCAAACTCCTCAGGGAGGTTTCCCAGGAGTGCCAGGCAATAGAGAGGAGCTTGGTCTACCGCTGGATTCACCGCTTGATCGTCCATGAACTGCGTCCGTAGCTACAGGTCTTTTTGATGGCCATATGCTACCCAAAACGGCAGGACTTGTGCTCGGAATCTTCTGCCGGAAATGTCGTTCTCCGGGTCTCGTGCGTGGGTAGGTGTGCCTGGGTTCTCGGATTTGGAGCTGGCACTGGCATTTGAAGTCGCTGAACCGAACTTGAGCTTGGTCTTGGGCGCTCGGGTGGGATTGGGTCAACGGCGCCTTGCGGATGACGTTCAAGGTTGGAGGTTGGTAAGGGGTTGCGCGGGGAGTGGGTGTCCTGAAAGCGAGCTTAGGCTGGAAGCTGGGATAAAAAACGTAAACCCTTACAGCCCAGTATTCATGGGGTTTGAGAGGCGCTCAGCCCATTCTCAGGCGAAGATTAGCGGGGAAAACGAAATTTCCGAGGGAAAGGGGTTTACGTTTTTGAATCGAGGGAGGGACGAGGATTGGGGGTTTACATTTTGATCGGGGCAGGTGCTATACTGAAATCCAAAGCACATGATCACACCCTCAGAAAGCCCCGTAGTATGGGGATTTCATCAAATGATCAGAAGCTCAGGCTGAATCCGGAAGAAAGTCTTGGCTGTTTACGTTGGAAGCCGAGGAAAAACAGAGCTCTGGTAAAACGGTCGCACAGCACCACGGCGCCACGAGCCAGGGCCGGACGAATCACCTCGGCCAAGTGCTGGGCGCGGGCGGCGAACACCAGCAGCAACTCGGTATCGGCATCCATCTTTTCATCGCTGGGAGCCAGCAGGAGTTCACGAATGCGCTCGGCCAGGGGCGTGCCGCCGGGCTCGCGGGTCAGCAGTACATCCAGACCGTGGCTGCGCAAGTGCTCAGCCAGGTAGTCGCGGTTGGTGCTCTTGCCGGCGCCTTCCGGGCCTTCCAGGGTAATAAACAAACCGCTCACTCGGCGTCCTCGAAAATAATCATTGCTGGGTGGAATCGCCCTGAGCCGGCGCCTCGACGGACTCGGCAGGGGCTTCGCTCGGGCCGATGGCCGGTGGCACCACGGGGGCGTCCTGTTGTGGCGGCACCTCGGATGCGGCTGGGCCATTGCCATTGCCATTGCCATTGCCATTGCCATTGGACGGTGCAGGGCTGGAGCGGTAATCGGCTCGACGCTTCAACTGATACTCGCGCACCGCCGAGTTGTGCGCATCCAGGTCATCGGAGAAGACGTGGCTGCCATCGCCGCGAGCCACAAAATACAGGCTGCTGCCCGGCACGGGATTGAGGGCGGCATGAATCGCCTCGCGACCGACCATGGCAATCGGCGTCGGCGGCAGGCCACTGATCACATAGGTGTTATAGGGCGTAGGCTCGCGCAGGTCGGCGCGGGTGATCTTGCCGTTGTAGCGCTCACCCATGCCGTAGATCACTGTCGGGTCGGTTTGCAGGAGCATGCCGGTCTGCATGCGGCGGACAAAGACCCCGGCAATCTGCCCGCGCTCCTGGGGAACCCCGGTTTCCTTCTCCACCAGGGACGCCATGATCAACGCCTGGTAGGGGTCACGATACGGCAGGTTGGCAGGACGATCGGCCCACTCCTTCGCCAGCACTTCCTCCAGCCGGGCATAGGCCTGCTGCAGCAACTCGACGTCGCTCATGCCGCGCACGAACTTGTAGGTATCGGGGAAGAAACGACCTTCGGGGAAGACGGTCGGGTGACCCAGCTCATCCATGACCTCGGCATCGCTCATGCCTTCCAGGGTGTGCTTGATCTTTTCATGCTTGGCGAGCGCCGCACGCACCTGGCGGAAGGTCCAGCCTTCGACCAGGGTCAGGTTGTACTGCACCACATCGCCACGGCGCCAGGCGTCGAACAGATCGCGCACGGTCATACCGGGAGTCATGCGGTATTCGCCGGTATGCAGCGCGGTGCCGGCCATGTTGAAACGCCAGTAGAGACGCAGCCAGAAGGCATCCTTGATCAGGCCCTCGCCTTCCATGCGATAGAACATGCGGTTGGGGTTGGTACCGGTGGGAACGTCCAGCAGTTCTTCGCCGCTCAGATGCAGCGACTGCTCCACCGACGAGGAGACTTTCCAGGCGGAATACCCAAGTACCAGGCCGCCCAGGATCAGCGCGATCTCCAGCAGCAGCAACAATTTACGTCTCAAAATCAGGCATCCAGTAGCGTACGGGCAATGGCCTGCAGTTTACGGGTGAGAGGCCCCGGCGACCAGTTCAGCGAGGCAAATGAGCGCACCGGCCAGACACCATAGACACTGTTGCAGAGAAACAATTCATCAGCCTGCTCGAGGTCGACCATGGACAGATCACGCACCTGAACCGGGATACCCTCGCCGACCGCCGCATCCAGCAGTGCGGCGCGCATGACCCCGGCCACGCCACAGCGAGCCAGATCGGCGGTGAGCAACTGGCCATCACGGACGAGGAACAGATTGCTGTACACCCCTTCGATGACCCTGCCTGACATATCCAGCATCAAACCTTCGGCGTACTCGGTCCCCTGCCACTCGGCGCGCGCCAGGACCTGTTCGAGACGATTGAGATGCTTCAGGCCAGCCAGCAGCGGTTGCTCGGCCAAACGGGTACGACAGGGGAACAGCACCACACCCTGCTCGGCGTTTTCAGCGGGATAACGCGGCGCGGGATTGCCCTGGAGGATGCGTCGTGGCATGGCGTCGGCTGCGGCGGCATAGCCACGCTGGCTGTCGCCACGGGTGAGGATCAGCTTGAGCACGCCATCGCCGAGCAGGGCGGCGTAGCGGCAGGACTCATCGCGAATCAGCTGGAAATCGGCCTCGATCGCGAGACGCCGGCAACCGGACGCCAGGCGATCGAGGTGATAGTCAAACAGCGAGGGTATCCCCGCCTTGACGGCGATGGTCTCGAACAGACCATCACCATAGGCCAGGCCGCGGCTTTGCAGCGCCAGGGTATCGGCGCTCTGCCCATCGACCCAGGCCTGCATCAACCGGCGAACCGACGGAACACCAGCGAACCGTTGGTACCGCCAAAACCGAACGAGTTGGACAGTACGACGTCGATGGCCATATTGCGCGCTTCGTGAGGCACGAAGTTGAGATCGCAACCGACATCCGGCTCGTCGAGGTTGATGGTCGGCGGCGCCACCTGGCTGTTGATCGCCAGGACACTGAAGATTGCCTCCACCGCGCCCGCCGCACCCAGCAGGTGGCCAGTCATGGACTTGGTGGAGCTGACCGCCAGGTTGTACGCATGCTCGCCGAATACCGACTTGACCGCCGCGACTTCCGCCAGGTCGCCTGCCGGGGTCGAGGTACCGTGGGCGTTGATGTAGTTGACCTGGGACGGATCGATCTGCGCATCACGCAGGGCGTTGGCCATGCAGCGTGCAGCGCCGGCACCGTCTTCCGGTGGCGAGGTCATGTGATAGGCATCGCCACTCATGCCAAAGCCGACCAGCTCGGCATGAATGGTCGCGCCGCGGGCCTTGGCGTGCTCCAGCTCTTCCAGAACCAGCGCACCGGAACCATCGGACAGGACAAAACCGTCACGGCCCTTGTCCCACGGACGGCTGGCACGGGTGGGATCGTCATTGCGGGTGGACAGCGCGCGCGAGGCGCCGAAGCCGCCCATGCCCAGGCCACAGGCGGCCATTTCGGCACCGCCGGCAATCATCACGTCAGCCTCGCCGAAGGCGATGTTGCGGGCAGCCATGCCAATGCAGTGGGTACCCGTGGTACACGCAGTGGCAATGGCATAGTTTGGCCCCTGCACACCCAGGTGGATGGACAGGAAACCGGAAATCATGTTGATGATCGAGCCAGGTACGAAGAACGGCGAAATGCGCCGCGGACCTTGCTCGTGCAGGGTACGACTGGTGTCTTCGATATTGGTCAGGCCGCCAATGCCCGAGCCCATGGCCACGCCAATGCGCTCACGGTTGGCATCGGTGACCTCCAGACCGGCATTGCGCACCGCCTGGAAACCGGCCGCCAGGCCGTACTGGATGAACAGGTCGAGCTTGCGAGCTTCCTTGAGCGACAGGTACTGCTCGACATCAAAGCCCTTCACCGAGCCGCCAAAACGGGTGGAGTAGGCAGAAAGGTCCGTATGCTCGATCAGACCGATGCCACTGCGGCCAGCCAGAATGCCCTGCCAACTGCTCGGCACATCGGTACCCAGTGGCGACAGCATACCCATACCGGTGACCACGACGCGTCTACGCGACACAGCGCTCTCCTTTTTCTATATGTCTACATCTCTTGCAAAGAAAAAACCGCACGCCGGCAAAGGCAGTGCGGTTTTTCCCTGACAAGAAGTAACGACTACAACAGTCTTAGCCTTGGTGGCTGTTGACGTAGTCGATAGCAGCTTGAACAGTAGTGATCTTCTCGGCTTCTTCGTCAGGAATCTCGGTTTCGAATTCCTCTTCCAGAGCCATCACCAGCTCAACGGTGTCAAGGGAATCGGCACCCAGATCGTCAACGAAGGAAGACTCGTTCTTCACTTCTTCTTCCTTGACGCCCAGTTGCTCGGCAACGATTTTCTTGACGCGTTCTTCGATGGTGCTCATACCTTGTTTTCACTCCTAATGGACATATGTCAGGCAGCTGGCCGGTGTGTAAGTTTATAGAAAGGCGCCTGCTTTTCAAGCTCAACGCACCTCACGCCTCACACCTGCCGACTCCCCTGGAATTTGATTGCAGCTTTATAACGGATTTTAGTCAGCTCGTATGACATTTTTTTAAAACAATCCGTCACATTTGACTACATGTACATCCCGCCGTTGACCGGAATGGTTGCACCGGTCACGTAAGCCGCACCGTCGGAAGCCAGGAATGCGACCACCTTGGCGATCTCATCGGCCTGACCCAGACGGCCCAGCGGAATTTGCGTCTGCAGCGCTTCGCGCTGCGCTTCCGGCAGCTCGCGGGTCATATCGGTGTCGATAAAGCCCGGAGTGACCGAGTTCACGGTAATGGAGCGGGAACCGACTTCACGCGCCAGTGCACGGCTGAAGCCTTCCAGACCGGCCTTGGCGGCCGCGTAGTTGGCCTGACCGGCGTTACCCATGGCCCCCACCACCGAACCGATGCTGATGATACGACCCCAGCGCGCCTTGGTCATGCCACGCAGGACGCCCTTGGACAGACGGTAGAGACTGTTCAGGTTGGTATCGATGACGTCGAACCACTCGTCATCCTTCATCCGCATCATCAGGTTGTCACGGGTGATGCCGGCGTTGTTGACCAGGATCGCCGGCGCACCGAACTGCTCCTGAATGCTGGCCAGGACCGCAGTGACCGACTCCTCGCTGGTGACGTTCAGTTCCAGACCGGTACCGGTGATGCCATGCTCCTTGAGGGTCGCAGCGATGCGCTCGGCACCGGAAGCGGAGGTGGCGGTACCGATCACGGTAGCGCCCAGGCGACCCAGCTCCAGGGCAATGGCCTGACCGATGCCACGGCTCGCGCCAGTGACCAGTGCAACTTTACCTTGCAGACTCATGCAAGCTCTCCTAATCAGGCCAGCGCCGCGCGGGCGGCGGCGAAGGCATCCGGGGTATTGAGGTTGTAGGTGGTCACGCCGTCGGCGCAACGCTTGTTGAGACCGGCCAGCACTTTACCCGGGCCGCACTCGACCAGTTGCAGCGCACCCTGGGCAGCCAGGGTCTGGACGCACTCGACCCAGCGAACCGGCTTGTACAACTGCTCCAGCAGATCGCGCTTGAGGATTTCCAGGTCAGCCGGAACTGCCGCGCTGACATTCTGCACCAGCGGGGTTTGCGGGGCGCTCCACTCGACGGCATTGACCGACTCGGCGAAACGCTCGGCAGCCGGACGCATCAGCTCGCAGTGCGATGGCACGCTGACCGGCAGTGGCAAGGCGCGCTTGGCGCCACGGGCCTTGCAGCCTTCGATGGCACGATCGACCGCAGCCTTGGCACCGGCAATGACCACCTGGCCGGGCGAGTTGAAGTTGACCGCGCTGACCACTTCACCCTGGGCCGCCTCGGCACAGATGGCCACGACATCGGCGTCATCCAGACCCAGGATGGCAGCCATGGCGCCCTGCCCGGCAGGCACGGCTTCCTGCATCAGTTGGCCGCGGCGCTCGACCAGCTTGACCGCATCGGCCAGGCTCAGGCTGCCGGCAGCGACCAGTGCACTGTATTCACCCAGGCTATGACCGGCGACGAATGCCGGACGCGCGCCACCCTCGGCCAGCCACAGGCGCCACAGGGCGATCGAGGCGGTCAGGATGGCCGGCTGGGTTTTGTCGGTTTGGTTGAGTTGCTCTTCCGGACCGTTCTGGACCAGCGCCCAGAGATCGTAGCCCAGAGCCTCGGAGGCCTCGCGGAAGGTATCGATGACCAGCGGATGCTGGGCGCCAAGCTCGGCGAGCATGCCGAGGGACTGCGAACCTTGACCGGGAAAGACGAATGCGAGGGATGCAGACATTGAACAAGCCCCTAGTGATCTTGTCGTCGAAAATGAGTGTCCAGCCGAAGCTGGACACAAGAAAACCGAAAGTTGGATGGTAACGAGAACCAAGCGGTCACATTTAACCACTTCCTGGCGAATATGCCTAAAGCAACAGATCCTCAAGTCGGCCATGCAGGCGCTCGGGCAGGTTTTCCTGGATCTCGATCAGGGCCCGCTGGATAGCGCTCTGGAAGCCCTGCACACCGGCAGAACCATGGCTTTTGATGACAATGCCCTGAAGCCCGAGGAAGCTTGCGCCATTATGTCGCGCCGGGGCCAGATCGGCCTGCAGGCGCTTGAGTAGCGGCATCGCCATCGCTCCGACCAGGCGCGAGGCCATGCTGCTGCGGAACAGCGCCTCGATCCGTGCACCGATCATGGTGGCCAGGCCTTCGCTGGACTTGAGCAGGATATTGCCGACGAAGCCATCGCACACCACCACGTCGGCCTCGCCGCGGTACAGGCCGTCGCCCTCGATGAAACCGATGTAGTTGAGACCACGGGCCTGCTGTAGCAGACTCGCCGCCAGCTTGACCTGCTGGTTGCCCTTGATCTCCTCGGTACCGACGTTCAGCAGCGCCACCCTCGGCCGGGAAATCCCCAGGGCCTGCGCCGCCACCGAACCCATCACGGCGAACTGATACAGGTGCTCGGCACTGCAGTCGACATTGGCACCCAGATCAAGCAACTGGCAGTAACCGGTACGAGTCGGGATCGCCGCCACCATCGCCGGGCGATCGATGCCGGGCAAGGTCTTCAGGACATAGCGGGACAACGCCATCAAGGCACCGGTATTCCCGGCGCTGACGCAGGCCTGGACCTTGCCATCACGCAATAATTCGAGAGCGACGCGCATCGACGAGTCGGGCTTGCCACGCAACGCCTGGGATGGCCGCTCGTCCATGCCGATCACTTCACTCGCCGCAACGATTTGCAGGCGCGCGCGATCCGCTGCCGACTGGCCAGCGATCAGGTCTTCAAGAAGGGAGGGTTGACCGACGAGGGTCAGGTGAAGCGAGGGAGTAGCCGAGAGACAAGCAAGGCTTGCCTGGACAATGCTGCGGGGACCGAAGTCCCCGCCCATTGCGTCGATCGCAATGATCTGAGCGGACAAGGATTACTCGTCAGCGCCCTTGTCGATCACTTTACGGCCACGGTATACGCCTTCTGGCGAAACGTGGTGACGCAGGTGAACTTCACCGGTGGTTTTCTCTACGGACAGGGCGTTGGCTTCGAGGGCATCGTGCGAACGGCGCATGTCACGGGCAGAGCGGGATTTTTTGTTCTGCTGAACAGCCATAATTGATTAACTCCTAAACGTTTGGGTCACGCTTTAACTGCGCCAATACACTGAACGGGTTGGACCGCTTTACCTCGTCCTCGCTCGGTTCGGGCTCATCGGCGCCCGCCGGCTGCTGGCATTCTTCCGGATGATGAGCAGGCACGATGGGCAAGGCGAGCAACAGCTCTTCCTCGACCAATGCCCGCAGATCCAAAGGATCCTCGCCCAGTTCCAGCACGTCATAACCTTTCGGCAACGACTGGGTATTCGCACCCTCCTTCACCACGGCGTAAGTACATTCGCTGTGGATCGGCAGGGTGACCAGCTCAAGACAACGCTGGCAAACCATCTTGACCGCAACGTTCAGGTCGGTGTGGAAAACCACCGTACCCTGCTCGTCTCGCTCAAAATCGAATTTGGCCTGCACCGTACCGACATTGTCGGAAAGCGGGTCGCAGAGTCTCTCCAAATCGGCGAGCGGTACGCTTCCTTCGATGGAAACGCCACGATCGGCCAATTTGCGCGGGTCAACGTGAGGTGGAATCGGGTCATTCAACATAGGCGCAGCATTCTAGGGATGCCCCCCGCCCCTGTCAAAGGAAATTCCGTCCCGGCCCAACATGTTAGAATCGGCGAACCTGCACTGGAGTACTTCATGCTACCGCTGATACTGGCTTCCAGCTCACCCTACCGGCGCGAATTGCTGGCGCGCCTGCACTTGCCATTCGATTGGTCCGCGCCAGATATCGACGAACGGCGCCTCGATGACGAGCCCGCAGTCGATCTGGTCAAGCGCCTGGCCAGGGAAAAAGCCCTGGCCCTGGCCGAGCGCCACCCCGCCCACCTGATCATCGGCTCGGATCAGGTTGCCGTGCTCGGCGAGCAGATCCTCGGCAAGCCGCACACCTTCGACAAGGCCTGCGAACAACTGCTGGCCGCCAGCGGCAATCACGTCACCTTCCTCACCGGATTGGCCCTGTTCAACAGCGCCAGCGGCGAATGCCAGGTGGACTGCGTCCCCTTCAGCGTGCACATGCGCGAGCTCGACCTGGCGCGCATCGAACGCTACCTGCGCATCGAGCAACCCTACGACTGCGCCGGCAGCTTCAAATGCGAAGGCCTCGGCGTCAGCCTGTTCCAAGGAACCCACGGCTGCGACGCCACCAGCCTGATCGGCCTGCCACTGATCCGCCTGGTAGACATGCTAATAAAGGAAGGCATCAGCGTTCCCTGAGCAATAAAAAAGCCGACCCCACCGGGTCGGCTTTCTGCATCACAAGCACGGGATCAGCGCAGGCTAGGCCCCTGGAAGCCCATCCACATCGCCAGGTGCTCGGCGACACTCGCACCCAGACGCTTGGAGAAGCGATCGAATGGCGACTCCTCGATGGTGAAATCCACCAGATCCTTCTCGCCCACCACTTCCCGCGCAACATAGCCAGCACTGCCCAGGGCATCCACCAGCCCGAGATCCACAGCCTGCTCGCCGGACCAGATCAGGCCACTGAACAGCTCGGGATGCTCCTTGTCCTTCAAGCGCTCGCCCCGCCCCTGCTTGACGCTGGCGATGAACTGCTTGTGAGTGGTATCCAGCACACCCTGCCAGAACGCGGTTTCCTCAGGCTTTTGCGGCTGGAACGGATCAAGGAAGGCCTTGTGCTCGCCCGAGGTATAGGTACGCCGCTCGACGCCAAGCTTCTCCATGGCACCGACGAAGCCATAGCCCGCCGCTGTCACGCCGATCGAGCCGACCAGACTGGCCTTGTCGGCATAGATCTTGTCCGCCGCGCTGGCGATGTAATAGGCACCGGACGCACCGAGATCGGTGATCACCGCGTACAGCTTGATATCCGGATACTCGCCACGCAGGCGACGGATTTCGTCATACACATAACCTGCCTGCACCGGACTGCCACCCGGGCTGTTGATGCGCAGCACCACTGCCTTGGTCTTGGGATCCTTGAACGCCGCACGCAGGCTGCCGATGATGTTGTCGGCACTGGCCTCTTCCTTGTCGGCAATCACTCCACGCACTTCGATCAACGCGGTATGCCCGTTACCACCCACGGCATTCTTCTCCATTTTCGCCAGGGGCGAGAACAGGAACAGGATGCCGAACAGATACAGGAAGGTCAGCAGCTTGAAGAAAATTCCCCAGCGCCGCGCCCTACGCTGCTCCTGAACACTGGCCAGAAGGGTCTTTTCCAGCAACTGCCAGCTCTTGCGCTCCTCGCCATCTTCTTCGCGAGGCGCTTTCCACTCGTCGACCATGATCTACCTACCCTGGAAATACTGGTGTCGCCGCCCGGGCAAGCCAGACCGGCAACTGTGAGAAGTGCTCGATAGACAACTGCGGCCGGTGAACGCTCAACGCCTCCAGCGACATCGCACCATACCCCACCGCCACAGAATGCATCCCGGCATTGTTCGCCATGACCAGGTCAAAGGACGAATCACCGATCATCAGCGCCCGCGAAGCCGGCACCTGGCAATGGGCAAGGATTTCTTCAAGCATCAACGGGTGCGGCTTGCCACGGGTTTCGTCGGCGGCACGGGTGATATCGAAGAAGCCTTCCCAGCCGTTGGCCCTGAGCACCCGATCCAGCCCGCGCCGGGCCTTGCCGGTTGCCACTGCGAGACGATAGCCCTCGGCACGAAACTGCTCCAGCGCCTCGACCACCCCCGGGAACAGCAGCGAAGGCCGCTCGTCCAGGGCCATGTAGATATCGGCATAGTGCTGACGGAAGGCCATGACTTCGGCATCCGTCAGCTCCGGGTACAAGGTACTGATCGCCTCGGGCAGGGCGAGACCGATGATGCCCTTGACCGCCTCGTCACTGCACAGCGGATAACCGGCACGCTCGGCCGAAGCATGCATCGCCTCGATGATGCGACCGATGGAGTCGGCAAGAGTGCCGTCCCAGTCGAAGATCAGCAGGTCATAGTCACGTTGCACTCAGGCGCTCCACGGTCTGGGCCCACATCTCGTCGACCGGGGCCTCGAGCTTCAGTTCACCGCCATCCGGCAGCGGCACGGTCAGCGCATAGGCGTGCAGGAACAGGCGCTTGCCGCCCAGCTCGCGAATTTCCCGAGTGAAGTCTTCGTCACCGTATTTGCTGTCGCCAGCGATCGAATGCCCGGCATGCAGGGCATGCACGCGAATCTGATGGGTACGACCGGTGATCGGGCGCGCTTCGACCATGGTGGCGAAGTCACCGAAGCGCCGCAGCACGCGGAACACGGTGAGCGCCTCCTTGCCCTCGTCGTTGACCTCGACCATGCGCTCGCCGGAGCGCAGGTTGCTTTTCAGCAGCGGGGCATTGACCTGTTTCTTGCTGGCTGCCCAATGGCCGCGGACCAGCGCCATGTAGCGCTTGTCGACACCATCACCGCGCAAGGCAGTATGCAGGTGGCGCAGCATGCTGCGCTTCTTCGCGATCATCAGCAGACCAGAGGTATCCCGATCGAGCCGGTGCACCAGCTCCAGCTCCTTGGCGTCCGGGCGCAACTGGCGAAACGCCTCGATCACGCCGAAGCTCAGGCCACTGCCGCCATGCACGGCGATGCCGGCCGGCTTGTTCAGCACGATCAGCGCCTTGTCCTCGTAGACAATGGCTGCCTCCAGACGCTGCAACAGGCCCTGGGCCACCGGAACCGGCTCGTCGCGCTCGGGCAGACGAACGGGCGGGACACGCACGACATCACCTGCCTGAATCTTGTATTCGGGTTTGATACGACCCTTGTTAACCCGCACTTCGCCTTTACGCAAAATGCGGTAAATCAAGGTCTTGGGAACGCCCTTGAGGACATTGACAAGGAAGTTGTCGATACGCTGGCCGGCAAGTTCCGGCGGGACTTCGAGCAGTTGGACACTGGAAGTCGGAGGGGTATTGGTCGTCATTGGCGGATCATAACAATTTTTTATGGAATTGAAGCACTTAATCATTGCTGCTATAGTCGCGAACGCCGCCAAAAGCGGCTGGCCAGCGGACCAATGGCTTCAAGCCGGCCCTGACCTACGCAATTCTCGAGGACGCGAGGCCGTCCGACGGGGCTTTCGCCAGTTTACAGAAATGCCTGGAATCGCCACCAGCGCCGATGAGAGAAGACCGATAAAAAACAACAAGAGCGGCTTTTTGACCCTCCCTTCCCGTTTTTTTCGATGCCACTCTTCTCAGTGCCAACGCTTTCACGCAGTCATGGCGGATGCTTCGGAAATACCTGCCTTAGCCATAAACTGCGCGGGCTCCCGTATGGAGCCGGCGATAAATGCAACCCGTTGCGGATTCAGCGCGCGGCAGCACCCGATTATCAGGGATACGTGTAGGGTGGAGATGCACAACCATCGGACCGTGTAGTACCGCGTCCAGGCTTCAACGCCGGACCTGGTCTCGAAACAGGATGCCCCAGGGCGTCCACGGACGAAGGCTGATTCCTCCTCCTGACTGACGTGCATAAGACACAACAGCAAGCAGGACGCGTCGTCGCGGCTTCGGCAGCACTGGTCACCAGTCAACCGGATGTCGCTGGACACGGGATGGCCCGCCACCCCTGACGCACCCTGACACCGACCGTGAGAAGTCGTGTGTGCCGAACGCCGTTTCCGGCAGCCCGGAAACCGACGGTATTACATGAAAAGAATGCTGATTAACGCGACTCAACCCGAAGAGTTGCGTGTTGCTCTGGTAGACGGCCAGCGCCTCTACGACCTGGACATCGAGTCCGGTGCGCGCGAGCAGAAGAAGGCCAATATCTACAAAGGCCGGATCACCCGTATCGAACCCAGCCTCGAAGCCGCCTTCGTCGACTTCGGCTCCGAACGTCATGGCTTCCTGCCACTCAAGGAAATCTCCCGCGAATACTTCAAGAAGAACCCGGAAGGTCGGGTCAACATCAAGGAAGTACTGAGCGAAGGCCAGGAAGTCATCGTCCAGGTCGAGAAGGAAGAGCGCGGTAACAAGGGCGCCGCCCTGACCACCTTCATCAGCCTGGCCGGTCGCTACCTGGTGCTGATGCCGAACAACCCGCGTGCCGGTGGCATCTCCCGCCGCATCGAAGGCGAAGAGCGCAACGAACTGCGCGAGGCCCTGAACGGCCTGGTCGCCCCTGCCGACATGGGCCTGATCGTGCGCACTGCCGGCCTTGGCCGCAGCAGCGAAGAAATGCAGTGGGACCTGGATTACCTCCTGCAACTCTGGACCGCGATCAAGGAAGCCTCCCAGGACCGCGCCGCACCATTCCTGATCTACCAGGAAAGCAACGTCATCATCCGCGCCATCCGCGACTACCTGCGCCAGGACATCGGCGAAGTGCTGATCGACAGCATCGATGCCCAGGAAGAAGCCCTGACCTTCATCCGCCAGGTGATGCCGCAGTACGCCAGCAAGATCAAGCTGTACGAAGACAGCGTTCCGCTGTTCAACCGCTTCCAGATCGAAAGCCAGATCGAAACCGCCTTCCAGCGCGTGGTCGACCTGCCATCCGGTGGCTCGATCGTGATCGACCCGACCGAGGCCCTGGTCTCCATCGACATCAACTCGGCGCGCGCCACCAAGGGCAGCGACATCGAGGAAACCGCCCTGCAGACCAACCTGGAAGCGGCCGAGGAAATCGCCCGCCAACTGCGTCTGCGCGACATCGGCGGCCTGATCGTCATCGACTTCATCGACATGACCCCAGCCAAGAACCAGCGCGCCGTGGAAGAGAAAGTCCGCGAATGCCTGGAAGCCGACCGTGCCCGTGTTCAGGTTGGCCGTATCTCGCGCTTCGGCCTGCTGGAAATGTCCCGCCAGCGCCTGCGTCCATCGCTCGGCGAAAGCAGCGGCATCGTCTGCCCGCGCTGCAGCGGCACCGGCATCATCCGTGACGTCGAGTCGCTGTCCCTGGCGATCCTGCGCCTGATCGAAGAAGAAGCCCTGAAGGACCGCACCGCCGAAGTCCGCGCCCAGGTGCCGATCCCGGTCGCCGCCTTCCTGCTCAACGAGAAGCGCAACTCGATCACCAAGATCGAACTGCGTACCCGTGCACGCATCGTCATCCTGCCGAACGACCACCTGGAAACCCCGCACTTCGAAGTCCAGCGCTTGCGCGACGACAATCCGGAAGCGCTGAGCGGCCAGTCCAGCTACGAAATCGCCGCAGCCGAAGTCGAGGAAGCGCCACAAGCCGCTGCCACCCGCACCCTGGTTCGCCAGGAAGCTGCGGTGAAGACTGCTCCGGCCCGCGCCAACGCTCCGGTTTCCGAGCAAGCCGAACAACCCGCCCCTGCTGCCCCGGTGCACGTCGCGCCAGAGCCAAGCCTGTTCAAGGGCCTGGTCAAATCGCTGGTCAGCCTGTTCGCCGGTAGCAAGGAAGAGCCTGTCGCTCCGGCCGCCGCCGAGAAGCCTGCCGCCACTGAACGTCCGCAGCGCAACGAAGAGCGCCGCAACGGTCGCCAGCAGAGCCGCAACCGCAACGGCCGCCGCGAAGAAGACCGCAAGCCGCGCGAAGAACGTGCCGAGCGCGCCCCACGCGAAGAGCGTCAGCCTCGCGAAGAACGCGCTCCGCGTGAAGAGCGCCAGTCTCGTGAAGAACGTGCCCCGCGTGAAGAGCGTCAACCTCGCGAAGAGCGTGCGCCGCGTGAAGAGCGCCAGCCACGTGCTCCGCGCGAAGAACGTCGCCCTCGTGAAGAGCGTCCGGTCCGCGAACTGCGCGAGCCACTGGATGCTGCCCCGGCAGCTCCGGCTGTTCGCGAAGAGCGTCCTGAGCGTGCTCCACGTGAAGAACGCCAGCCTCGTGAAGAACGTGCACCACGCGAAGAGCGCCAGCCTCGTGAAGAGCGCGCCCCTCGCGAAGACCGCCAACCGCGTCCACCGCGCGAAGAGCGCCAGCCACGCCCTGCCGAGCAGGCAGCCGAAGCGGCCGAGGAACAACTGCCGAACGAAGAACTGCTGCAGGATGACAACCAGGAAGGCGCCGAAGGCGAACGTCCACGTCGTCGCTCCCGCGGCCAGCGTCGTCGCAGCAACCGTCGTGAGCGTCAACGTGATGCCAACGGCGAGCTGATCGAAGGCGGCGAAGAAGCCGGCGAAGAAGGTCAGGAAGCAAGCGGTGCCGAACTGGCTGCCGGCCTGGCAGTAACCGCCGCAGTCGCCACCAGCGCAATCAGTGCAAACGCCGAAGCCGAAGCCCACGCCCAGGCCGAACGCGCTACCGCCGTGGTCGAGGAAAGCGCCCCGCAGGTCGAAGCTGCACCAGTGCAGTCCCAGGCTGCCGAGATCGCTGAAGTCGCCGAAGCCGTGAAACCGGCCGAGGAAGTGGCTGAAGTGAACATCGCGCCAGTGGTCGAGCAACCGGCCAGCGTCGTCGAGGCCGTCGAGCCGAGCATCGAGCCGGTGGTCGAAGTCGCTCCGCAACCTGTCGAACAGCCTGCTGAAGTCGTCGCACCAGTGGTCGAAGCCGCCGCCCAGCCGGAAGCACAGCCAGAAGCCCAGCCAGTGGTTGAAGCACCTGCACCAGTCGCTGTGGAGGCACCAGCACCCGTAGTCGAAGCGCCTGCCGCCGAGCCAGCGCCTGTTGAAGCACCTGCCGTAACGCTGTCGAACGGCCGTGCGCCAAACGACCCGCGTGAAGTGCGCCGTCGCAAGCGTGAAGCTGAAGCTGCTGCAGCCGCAGCAAAGGCTGAAGGCCAACCGGCAGTAACAGCGGTAGAGCCCCCCCAGGACCCATCGGCCAATGCCGATCTGCAGGCAACAGAAGCTGCAATTCGCCAAGCGGAGCAAGCACAGGCCGCTGCAATCGAGGCCTCCCAGCAGGCCGCCGAGGCAGCCATGCAAGCCGCCGACGCGGGTCTGGCAGACGTCCCGACACCTGCTGACCTGGGTGTCGACGAGCGCAAACCCAACGCCTGATCAATAGGCTGAAAAAAGCCCCGCCAGTGAAAACTGGCGGGGCTTTTTGCTTCTTGAGCCGCAAGATTCAAGCCGTGGTCATAGCCACTTCATCTTG
This sequence comes from Pseudomonas sp. FG98, assembly GCF_057808595.1. NCBI lineage: Bacteria > Pseudomonadati > Pseudomonadota > Gammaproteobacteria > Pseudomonadales > Pseudomonadaceae > Pseudomonas > Pseudomonas sp. FG98. The sequence continues at coordinate 48,426 of NZ_JBMDIJ010000034.1, forward strand.
CCGCCACCTTCAATAGAGATTCGGCTCCATCTCCAGCTCGACCCCGAACTTGTCAAGAACATCGTCCTGGATCTTCTGCGCCAGCTCGTGCAACTGCTCGCCGGTGGCCTGGCCATAATTCACCAGCACCAACGCCTGCATCCGGTGAACGCCGGCATCGCCATCACGATGACCCTTCCAGCCCGCCTGCTCGATCAGCCACCCCGCCGCCAGCTTCACCTCGCCATCGGCCTGTGGATAAGCCACCACTGCCGGATGCTCGCCACGAATGCGACCGGCCAATTCAGCACTCACCACCGGGTTCTTGAAGAAGCTGCCGGCATTGCCCAGTTCAGCGGGGTCAGGCAGTTTTTCCCGACGAATGCTGCAGATCGCCTCGCTGACATCCCTGGCCGTTGGCTGGGCAATGCCCTGTTCGGCCAGACGCTGGCGTACCGGACCATAATCCAGGTGCAACGGCGCAATCCGACTGAGGGCAAAACGCACCCGCAGGATGATCCAGCGCCCCGGATTGCGCTTGAAATAGCTGTCGCGATAGGCGAAATCGCACTCTTCCAGAGTGAAATCGCGCAGGTCGCCGGTCTGGCGATCCAGCGCGGTCAGGCCGGCGAATACGTCCTTGATCTCGACACCATAGGCACCGATGTTCTGCATCGGCGCAGCCCCCACGGTACCGGGGATCAGACTGAGGTTTTCCAGGCCACCCAGGCCATGCTCCAGGGTCCACTGCACGAACGGATGCCAGGTTTCCCCGGCTTCGGCCTCGACCACCACGCGCTGACCATCATCGGACAGCACGCGGATCCCGCTGCTGCTCATGCGCACCACCAACGCCTCGACATCACGAGTCAGCAGCAGGTTGCTGCCGCCGCCGATCACCAGCACCGGCAAGTCTTCGCTGCCGGCATAGGCCAGCAACTGGCGTACATCGGCGTCGCTGCGGGCCTGGGCGAAATAACGCGCTTCAGCCTCGATACCGAAGCTGTTGTAGGGCTTGAGGGAAACCTGCGACTCGACCTTGGCGCTCATAGCCGCCCCTTCAGTTCGATGACCAGGCCACGACAGGCTGTCTCGATCAGGTCGAGCACCTGCTCGAAGCCCTGCTCGCCGCCGTAATACGGATCCGGCACCTCATCCCGCTCGCCCTCGTAGCGGCGCAGGAACAGGTCCAGCTCGGCGCGGGCATGGCCCGGACGCATGGCCTGCAAATGGGACAGATTGCTCTTGTCCATGGCCAGGATCAGATCGTAGCGACCGAAGTCCTCAACGCTGACATGCTGCGCCCGCTGCGCCGAGAAGTCATAGCCACGCTTTTGCGCAGCACTCAGGGTCCGGCTATCCGGCGGCTCGCCGACATGCCAGTCGCCAGTACCCGCCGACGCCACATCGATCACGTCGGCCAGGCCGGCCTCGACCAGTTGATGACGCAGCACGCCTTCCGCAGTCGGCGACCGGCAGATATTGCCCAGGCAAACGAACAGGACGCGCATCAGGCCTCCAGCAAGCGCCGTACGCGCTCGAGATCTTCCGGGGTATCGACGCCGACGGGCGGCGCTTCCAGGGCATCGGCGACATGAATGCGTACGCCATGCCAAAGGGCGCGCAACTGCTCCAGCGCCTCGGTCTTTTCCAGCCAGCACGGGCCCCAGCCGACGAAGTCCTGGAGGAAACCGGCACGGTAGGCGTACATGCCGATGTGCCGACGATACGGCACGCCTTCCGGCAACTGCTCGCGGTTCTGCGCCAGCGCATCGCGGGCCCAGGGCAAGGGCGCGCGGCTGAAGGTCAGGGCCAGGCCGTTGCAGTCGGCCACCACCTTGACCACGTTGGGATTGAACAGCGCCTCGACCGACTCCAGCGGCTCGCCGAGGGTGGCGATACCGGCTTCAGGGTGGGCGGCAAGGTTGGCCGCCACCTGGTCGATGATCGAAGGCGGAATCAACGGCTCGTCACCCTGCACATTGACCACGATGGCATCGGCGGGCAGCGCCAGCGCCGCCGCCACTTCAGCCAGGCGGTCGGTGCCGGACTCATGATCGGCCCGGGTCAGCAGCACCTCGGCGCCGAACGCCTTGCAGGCTTCGACAATGCTGGCGTCATCGGTGGCAATGACCACACGCTCGGCGCTGCTCTTGAGCGCCTGTTCCCAGACATGCTGGATCATCGGCTTGCCAGCGATTGCCAACAGCGGCTTGTTAGGCAGGCGCGTCGAACGCAGGCGCGCCGGGATCACCACGGTAAAGGCCAGGCTCATTTGTCCAGGCGCTCGTCGTCGTTCAGGGTACGGGCTTCGCTTTCCAGCATCACCGGGATACCGTCGCGGATCGGGTAGGCCAGGCCGGCGCCCTTGCTGATCAGCTCGGTCTTGTCGGCGCTGAGCTTGAGCGGGCCCTTGGTGATCGGGCAAGCGAGGATATCGAGCAGTTTGGTGTCCATGGGGTGTTCCTCAGGCCTATGGCCGAAAACAGAAAAGAGTCAGGGCTGCCGGGCATTCGGCAGCAGGCGTGCGAGTTGCTCGTCGAGCCAGCGCACGAAAGCCGGCGACGGTTGCGCATCGACGGCAAGGTACCACCAGTCATCCGCAGCAAAGGCGCGGCACTTCACGGCATCCTTCTCGGTCATCACCAACGGCAGCGACGGGCTGAAACCCAAGGCTTCGGCGCTGAATTCGGCATGATCGGCGAAGGGATGCTCTATCGGGTTCCAGTCTAGTCCGCGCAGGGTATTGAAGAAGCGCTGCGGGTTGCCGATACCGGCCACCGCATGCACAGCCTGGCCAGCGGGGAAATGATCCAGCGGGAGGCGCTCGCCACTGCGCAGGTTGACCAGTGCAGTGGGTTGCAAGGTAAAGGCGAAACCGTCATCACGATCGGCGACAGCGCCGTTGTACAGCAGGGCATCGACCTCGGCCAGGCGCTCCACCGGCTCGCGCAGTGGCCCGGCCGGCAGGCAGCGGCGATTGCCGAGGCCGCGGGCGGCATCGATCAGCACCAGTTCCAGATCACGGGCCAGGCCGTAATGTTGCAGGCCGTCATCGCAGAGAATGAGGTCCAGTGGCTCGGCGTCGAGCAGGGCACGCACCGCTTGCGAGCGGTCGGGATCGATCATCAGCGGGACGCCGCTGCGCTGCACGATCAGCAGCGGTTCGTCGCCGGCATGGGAAGCTGGCTGGTCGGCCCGCACCCGCCAGGGCAGTTGCGGCGGCTTCGCGCCATACCCACGACTGACCACACCGACGCGCAGACCGCGCTGCCGACAATGCTCGATAAGAAAGAGGATCAGCGGGGTCTTGCCGGTGCCACCGATGGTGATGTTGCCCACCACCAGCACCGGCACCGGAGCACGGTAGATAGTCCCCTCGCCTGCCAGGAAGCGCTGGCGCTTGCCACGCACGACCTTGCGGTACAGGGCTTCGAGGGGAGACAGCAAGGCCAGCAGCGGATGGCCCTGGTACCAGGCCTCCAGCAAACGATCGGAGAAGGCCATCAGGGCGTCCCCGGCGCCGCCTCGACCGTGGTCATGCGCAGATGGCTGAAGCCGAGCTTGCCGGCCGCATCCATCGCCGTCACCACGGCCTGGTGTGGGGTCTTGCCGTCAGCGCTGATCGCCAGCGGCAGCTTGGTGTCACCACCGGATTCCTTCTGCAGGGCCTCGGTCAGGGTCGCCAGGTCGCTCTTGGGCAACAGGTGGTTGTTCACCGAATAGACGCCTTCGGCGCTGATGGTGATTTCCACCAGCTTCTGCTCGGACTCCGGCATCGGCGCGCCGCTGGACGCTTCCGGCAGCTCGACGCGCAACTGGGTCTCGCGGGTGAAGGTGGTGGTGACCACGAAGAACAGCAACAGGATGAACACCACATCGATCAACGACGCGAGGTTGATATCAACATTCTCGCGTTGCTTGCGCCGGAATTTCACGCCTTGCCCTCGGACAGATCGACATCACGGTCACCCTGGACCACTTCGACCAGCTTGATCGCCTCCTGCTCCATGCCCACTACCAGCTCATCGATGCGGCGCTGCAGGAAACGGTGGAAGAACACCGCCGGTATACCCACCATCAGACCTGCGGCCGTGGTGATCAACGCCTTGGAGATACCACCGGCGAGCACGGCAGCGTTGGCGGTCATGCCCGAGCCCATGAACGAACTGAAGATATCGATCATGCCCAGCACGGTGCCGAGCAGGCCCAGCAGCGGCGCCATTGCAGCGATGGTGCCGAGGGCGTTGATATAGCGCTCCAGCTCATGGATGACCCGGGCTGCGGCTTCCTCGATGCACTCCTTCATGATCTCGCGACCATGACGGGAGTTGGCCAGGCCCGCGGCGAGGATCTCGCCCAGCGGAGAGTCGGCGCGCAACGCCTTGAGCTTGTCGGTGGTGAGCTGCTTGTCCTTGATCCAGCGCCAGACCTGGCCCAGCAGGTGTGGCGGCGTCACGCGGGCGGCGCGCAGGGTCCACAGGCGCTCGGCGACGATAGCCATGGCAGCGATGGAACTCAGAATGATCGGCAGCATCATCCAACCACCGGACTTGACCAATTCCCACACAGTAACGACCCCCTCGGAAAAAGTTCTGCACTCTACCATAGGGGCCGTGACTGCCGAAGGCTGTCATGTCGGTTCGCGCCAGAATCTGCGCTGCTCGCGCAAGCCGCGCGGCACGCCGGAACTGCCCAGGCGCAGATGCACGGCGCCCAGCAGTGCACTGTCGTAGGTGGCGATTTGCCGCGCTGCGTAGCGGGCCATGACCTGCGGTGAAGGATGCCCGAAACCGTTATGCCGACCACGGGAAACAAACACGCCGCGAGGCGCCAGGGCATCCAGGAAACGGGCGCTTGAAGAAGTGCGGCTGCCATGGTGCGGAGCCTGCAGCCAGTCCACCGCTCCCGCTTGCGGACCTTGCAGCCAGGCGGCCTCGGCGAAACGGTCGATATCCCCGGCGAGGAGCAAGGTTTCTCCCGAGGCTTCCACGCGCAAGACACAGGAATGCTGGTTGCTGTCATCGGCCTCGGCCCATTGCCACAGGGAAAACCGCACATCGTCCCACTCCCAGGTCTCGCCGCTATTGCAGCGATCCGCTGGCAGGGACTCGCTGACCTCGCCCGCAATCACACGCCCCACCGGCACGCCGCGCTGTACCGCCAGAGCACCGCCGGCATGGTCGGCGTGGGCATGGCTGATCAGCATCAGGTCCAGTTCGCGGATCCCCAGTTTCAGCAGGCTCGGCAGCACCACCCGCTCGCCCAGATCCACCTCGGCCCGCACCGGGCCTGCATCGTAGAGCAACGCATGGTGCCGGGTACGCAGGACGAAGGCCTGGCCCTGCCCTACATCCAGTTGCCAGACATCCACCTGTCCCGGCGGCAGCGCCTCGCGAGGGGTGAACCCGGCCAACAGCAGCAAGGGCCAGCCCAGCACGCGCATTGGCAAGCCTGCCGGCAGCAACAGCAGAAAGGCCCCGATGCACACCAGCAGCCAACTCCAGAGCGGCAGCGCCGCAGGTATCCAGGCCGGTCGCCACAGTGCCAGCCAGCCCAGCAGATCGAACCATAGCCCGAGCAGACCTCCCGCCAGCCAGAGCAGGCCCTCACCGAGAAACGGCAGCGGCAACAGCAAGGTGCCGGCCAGCGCCAGCGGCAACACCAGCATGCTCAGCCAGGGCACGGCGAACAGATTGGCCAACGGTGCACTGAGACTGACCGGCAACCCCAGCGCCAGCAGCACCGGCAGCAAGCCGATGGCGATGAACCACTGCACCCGCCCCCATGCCAGCCACACCGGCCAGGCCCCAAGCCGCCCGCCGAGGACCAGCACCAGCACCGCCACCGCAGCGAACGAAAGCCAGAACCCCGGCAACAACGCCGCCAGCGGCTGCCACAGCAACACGCCGTTGAGGGCGATCAGTAGCGGCACGGAGACGCCGAGGTGGCGAAAGCGCAAGCGCCAGAGCAGAACCACCGCCAGCATGATGCACGCGCGCTGCACCGGCACCTGGAAACCGGCGAGCAAACCGTAGCCAAGCGCCGACGCGAAGGCCAGGCCACAGGCCCAGGGCAGCCAGGGCTGATGCCGGGGCCACCAGCCAAGGCGAAACAGCATGACTACCAGACCGTAGACCAGCCCGGCCAGCAGCCCGATGTGCTGCCCGGAAATCACCAGCAGATGCACGGTGCCGGTGGCCTGCAGCACCTCCCAGTCTGCCCTGGCCAAGCCGGCGCCATCGCCGAGAACCAAGGCAGCGAGCGCCGCCTCGCGGCCATTGCCATCGGTCGCCAGCAAGCGCTGCCGCACACTGTCGCGCCAGGCCCCCGTGGCGGCAGCCAGGCGCTGGCCATCCTTGACCGAGCCCAGCGCCCCGATACCCCGGGCCAACAACGCTGCCTCACTATCCAGAGCATGAGGATTGAGCAGGCCTCGAGGACGTTTCAGGTTCACCGCCAGGCGCCAACGCTCGCCACTATTGACCGCCGGCCCGCCCTGCCAGGTCAGACGCAGGCGCTGCGGCAATGCCGCACGCCGCGATTGCACATCGTCCAGCTCGAAGCGCACCCGCTGCTCAGTCTGCTCCGGCAAACCGACTACCCGCCCTTCGATCCACAAGGTACGACCGTCGAGAGCGGGATTGAGCCGGTCGTCCAGCGCGTTTTGCGCCGACAGGCTGGCCCAGCACAGTCCGAGCAGGAAAAAAGCCAGAGGAAAGAGGCGCCGCCAGAGACAAGCCAGCCCCGACAACGCCAAAAGAACCTGCGCGCCGACAGACGGCAACGCGGCCAGGAAGATCGGACACAAAAGCCCGAACGAGAGCGCCAACATCCCTGTGCGCATCGGTGAAACCCCGAAAAACCAAACGACTCCGCAGGCTTAGACCATGACGAAGCAGGGCCCGCTTATTAATTGTCACAAAGTCTGAATGGGCACAGTTTGTAATACGTGCATACTTGCCCCCTTCCGAACGCCGAGACCCCACATGCCGCGTCGACTTTTCAAACGCTACATGCCCGATCCGACGAGCATCCGGGAACACAAGTCCTTACGATTTCTCGGTCGGCTGCTGCATGACGCCAACCTGTGGCACCTGAACCGGCATTCGGTGGCCAGGGCCATGGCCGTGGGGCTATTCGCCGCGTTCATTCCCATCCCGCTGCAGATGCTGCTGGCCGCCAGCCTGGCAGTGCTGGTCCGTGGCAACATGCCGATCGCCGTCAGCCTGGTCTGGCTGACCAACCCCATCACCATGCCGCCGGTGTTCTACTGCACCTACCAGGTGGGTGCCTGGCTGATGCAGATTCCGCCGCGCACTTTGCCCGAGGAAATCACCTTCGACTGGATCACCGAGCAGCTGTCGACCCTGTGGCAGCCGTTCCTGCTCGGTTCGGTGGTGTGCGGGCTGCTGCTCGGCGCCCTCGCCTACTGCCTGACCATGCTTTATTGGCGCTGGTGGGTCGGCAGGCAGTGGCGCCGGCGCAAGGCGAAATCAGCTGCGCATTCCGCGTCCGCTGATCAGTAAACGAACGCAACCGAAATACAGCACGGCGGTGGCTACCAGCATGAAGCTGATGGCTACGCCGATCTTGATGTCGGATACCCCCAGAATGCCGTAGCGGAACGAGTTGACCATGTGCAGCACAGGGTTGGCCAAGGACACCGTCTGCCAGAACGGCGGCAGCAGGTTGATCGAGTAGAACACCCCACCCAGATAGGTCAGCGGCGTCAGGACGAAGGTCGGGATGATCGAGATATCGTCGAAATTGCGCGCAAATACCGCGTTGATGAAGCCCAGCAGCGAGAAGATGGTCGCGGTCAGCAGCACCACCAGGATGGTCACGCCGAGGTGATGCACCTGCAGATGGGTGAAGAACAGCGACAGCAGGGTCACGATCACCCCCACCGCCAGCCCGCGCAGGACACCGCCCAGGGTGTAGCCAACAAGAATGGTGTGCGGTGACACCGGCGACACCATCAGTTCCTCGATGGAGCGCTGGAACTTGCTGCCGAAGAAGCTCGAGACCACGTTGCCATAGGAGTTGGTGATCACCGACATCATGATCAGCCCCGGCACGATGTACTCCATGTAGCTGAAACCGCCCATGTCGCCAATCTGCCGGCCAATCAGGTTACCGAAGATGACGAAGTACAGGACCATGGTGATCGCCGGGGGCAGCAGGGTCTGCGGCCAGATCCGGGTGAAGCGCCGCACTTCGCGGTAGACGATGGTGTTGAGAGCGACCAGGTTGGCGCGCAGTTCCGAACTCATATCGCCACCTTGGACAGGTTCTTTTCAACCAGGGACACGAACAGCTCCTCGAGACGGTTGGTCTTGTTGCGCAGGCTGGTCACCTCGATGTTCTGCAGGGCCAGTTGGCCGAACAGAGCGGTGATGCCTACATCCTTGTCTACCTGGACTTCCAGGGAATGCGCATCGATCAACCGGCAGGGGTAACCGGCCAGTTGCGGCGCCTGGGCCAGAGCATGCTTGAGGTCGAGGACGAAGGTTTCGACATGCAGCTTGCCCAGCAACTGGCGCATGCTGGTGTTCTCGACGATGGTGCCGTGGTCGATGATGCCGATGTTGCGGCACAACTGCTCGGCCTCTTCGAGGTAGTGGGTGGTCAGGATGATGGTGATGCCCTGCTGGTTCAGCTCGGTGAGGAAGCTCCACATCGAACGGCGCAGCTCGATATCCACGCCGGCGGTGGGTTCGTCGAGGATCAGCAGGCGCGGCTGGTGGATAAGCGCACGGGCAATCATCAGGCGGCGCTTCATGCCGCCGGACAGTGAGCGGGATGGCACGTCGCGCTTTTCCCACAGGCCCAGCTGGGTCAGGTACTGCTCGGCGCGCTCGTTGGCGATTTTCGCCGGAATACCGTAGTAGCCCGCCTGGGTCACGACGATATCGAAGGTCTTCTCGAACTGGTTGAAGTTGAACTCCTGCGGCACCACGCCAATGCTGCGCTTGAGCGCTGCCGGCTGGAGGTCGAGGTCGTGGCCGAAGACGCTGACGCTGCCGCTGGTCTTGTTCACCAGGGTCGAGAGAATGCCGATGGTGGTGGATTTGCCGGCACCGTTGGGGCCGAGCAAGGCAAAGAAGTCACCTTCGGCGACGTCCAGGTCGATGCCCTTGAGGGCCTGGAAACCGTTTCCGTAGGTCTTGGTTAGCTGCCGGATGGACAGGGCTGAACTCATAGCGGGTCTGTTTACCGTTGGAATTGTTCGGGGATCAGGCTAGGTTCTGCATGAAAAGCCTTGATACTCGGTCATGCTGCGTTGAAAACAGCCTCGGAATGCTCATTTACAACCAGTAAACTCCGCTTCCTCGGCCGTTTTCGCCTTGCCTGACCTTCGTCTCAAGGCTTTTCATACAGAACCTATTAAATGCGGCCATGGTGCTGGTCCTGGCCGCACAAGTACAGTCAACTCTATCGATAGTAACTATCACATTGAGCGAAACGATCAGGTCAGGGCAGTCATCACCGCCGCCTGATAGGCCGGACGCTCGCGCAGCCGCTCGTACCAGGCGCGCAGATGGCGCATCTCCGGACGCTCGATGGGCATCTCGAACCAGGCGTAGATGAAGCAACCCAGCGGGATATCGCCCATGCCGATCTCCTGCCCGGAGAGGAAGGGCTGCGACGCCAGCGCTTCATCGGCAATCGACAGCAACTGGGCGCAGGTCTTGTGCGCAGCATTGATCGCCACCCAGTCCTGCTGCTCCGCCGGAGTCCGCAGGATGCCCCAGAACAGGGGGCGGAACGGCGCGGCCAGGGACGAGGTGGTCCAGTCCATCCATTTCTCGGCCTTGGCCCGTGCCACCGGATCCTCGGGATACCACGACGTACCCGGGGCATGCTTGGCACCCAGGTAACGCACGATGGTGTTGGACTCCCAGAGCACCAGGTCGTCGTCCTCGATCGTCGGTACCACGCCATTGGGATTGAGTGCACGGTAGTGCGGCTCATTGACCACGCCAAAGGCACCACCGGCATCCACCGCCTGGTAATCCAGCCCCAGTTCCTCGGCGCACCACAGCACTTTGCGCACGTTGCTGGAATTCTTCCTGCCCCAGATCTTGAGCATTTTTACATCCTGTTACCTGCAAGGGAGACCCAGTCTACTCCAGCACGGCGCCCAGGCAATCGTCACCGAACTCCTCTTGAAAGGACCTGTCACTGTTCAGACAAGGCCGTTCGGCAGAGACCAACTACGCTCTGACGGATGCACCGACACGTGAAAGGTTTCCAGGAGGAAAGACTATGTTGCTGTTGTGGTTGCTTGTGCTCGTGCTGGGTTCGGCCTGGCTGGCCCATCGGCGGACGCCGGCCTTGCCGGCCCTGGCGCTGGTGGCGGTCTACGTGATTGCCATGGGCATCTTCTCGCGGGCACCGGGCTGGCTGACCTTCCTGCTGTTGCTGGTGGTCGCCGCCATCGCCCTGCCCCTGTTGCTCCCGGACCTGCGCCGCAAGCTGTTCAGCGAACCGCTGTTCGCCTGGTTCCAGCGCACCTTGCCGCCGATGTCGGTGACCGAACGCGAAGCCATCGATGCCGGTACCGTCTGGTGGGATGGCGAACTGTTCAGCGGCCGGCCGAACTGGGACACCCTGCTGGGCTACTCGAAATCCGAACTGACCGAGGAAGAACAGGCCTTCATCGACGGTCCTACGGAAGAACTCTGCGCCATGGTCGCAGACTGGCAGATCGGCCAGGACCTCGACCTGCCGCCGCAAGCCTGGCAGCACATCAAGGAACACGGCTTCTTCGCCCTGATCATCCCGAAGGAATACGGTGGCAAGGGCTTCTCCGCCTACGCCCACTCCCAGGTGGCAATGAAGCTGGCCACCCGCAGCGGCGACCTGGCCTCCACGGTCATGGTGCCCAACTCTCTCGGTCCGGCCGAACTGCTGCTGCATTACGGCACCGACGAACAGCGCAACCACTACCTGCCACGCCTGGCCCGGGGCGAGGAAATCCCCTGCTTCGCCCTGACCGGCCCACTGGCCGGCTCGGATGCCGGGGCCATGCCCGATACCGGCATCATCTGCAAAGGCCAGTGGCAAGGTGAAGAAGTCATCGGCCTGCGCCTGAACTGGGAAAAGCGCTACATCACCCTCGGCCCGGTCGCCACCCTGCTCGGCCTGGCCTTCAAGGCCTACGACCCCGAGCATCTGCTGGGCGAGGAAGAAGAGCTGGGCATCAGCCTGGCGCTGATTCCCACCGACACACCCGGCGTCGAGATCGGCAAGCGCCATCTGCCGCTGGGCGCCGCATTCATGAACGGCCCCAATGAAGGCAAGGACGTGTTCATCCCTCTGGACTTCCTGATCGGCGGCCAGGCCATGCTCGGCAAAGGCTGGATGATGCTGATGAACTGCCTGTCGGTGGGGCGTTCGATCTCCTTGCCGGCAGTGGGTACCGGCGCGGCCAAGTTCACCAGTCTGGTCAGCGGCCAGTACGCGAACATCCGCGAGCAGTTCAATGTGCCGCTGGCTGCCTTCGAAGGCATCCAGGAATCCCTGGCCCGCATCGGCGGCAATGCCTGGCTGATGGACAGCGCCCGCCTGCTGACCGCCAAGGCGGTGGATCTGGGGGAAAAACCCTCGGTGCTGTCGGCGATCCTCAAGTACCACCTCACCGAACGCGGCCGCGAATGCATACAGCACGCCATGGATATCCACGGCGGCAAGGGCATCATCATGGGTCCGAACAATTACCTGGGTCGCAACTGGCAGGGCGCACCGATCTTCATCACCGTCGAAGGGGCCAACATTCTTTCGCGCAACCTGATGATCTTCGGCCAGGGCGCGATCCGCTGCCATCCGTTCGTACTCAAGGAGATGGCCCTGGCAGGACGCGAGGACCACGACCAGGCACTGCGCGAGTTCGACCAGTTGCTGCTGCAGCACATCGGTTTCGCCGTGGGCAATGCCGCCAGCACCCTGGTGCTGGGCCTGGGCCTTGGGCATTTCGAGAAGGTGCCGGGGGATCCGCTGAGCCAAGGTTACTTCCGCGCCCTGAACCGTCAGGCTGCCGCCTTCGCCCTGCTGGCCGACCTGTGCATGATGCTGCTCGGCGGCGAGCTGAAGCGCCGCGAGCGCCTGTCTGCACGCCTGGGCGACGTCCTCAGCTACCTGTACCTGGGCTCGGCGGCGCTGAAGCGCTACCACGACCTCAATTCGCCGTCACACCTGCAACCACTGCTGCGCTGGGCCATGGAAGAAAGCCTCGGCCAGGCGGAGCAGGCGCTGGATCGTCTGCTCGACAACTTCCCCAGCCGCTTGCTCGGCTGCGCACTGCGCGTGATCGTGTTCCCGTTCGGTCGCCGGCATACCGGCCCAAGCGACGAGCTGGATGCGGAAATCGCCGCGCTGATCGGTCGTGACAAGGGCGACCCGGCCCTGGAGGCCTTGCTCGCCGGCTGCTATCGCCCAAGCGACCCGCAGGATCCGGTGGGCGCCCTGCAGCATGCCAGCCAGTTGCTGGCGGACAGCACGGATATCCACAAGAACCTGCGCCACGCGCTGAAAAAAGGCGAATTCACGCCAACTCCCGGCGAATCCCTTATCGATGCCGCCCTGCGCAGCGGCACCCTCGACACCGCACAGGCAGAAAAACTGCGCGCAGCCGAGGCAGCGCGACGCAAGGTCATCGATGTCGATGCTTTCACCAAGGAGGAGTTGCTGCCGAGCGCCGGCAAGGTGCGCTGATCATCATCCGACCGGGACATCGGGCGCGGGGAGCCGTATACTCCCGCGCCCGTTTTTGCTTTAGAGGATCGCCCGCATGGCCAATGCACACCTGGACTACCATCTCGTCCTGCTCAACCACCTGCGCAGCATCCTCGTCGCCCTGGGTGAAGCCGAGCAGGTGCCGGAAGAAAGCCACACGCTGTTTCTCGAACGCTTCGACGAACTGCTGGAGCAACTGCCACAGGATCCGCTGGAAAGCCAATACCTGGGCCAGGACCTGATGTGCCAGGTCATCCAGCGTTATCCACAGATCGCCCACCTGGTTCCACGCGACCTGCTGTGGTTCTTTGGCGGCGACTGCCTGCACTTCATGCCGGACGAAGAACTGGATATGTACCAGGAGCTGGAAGAGCGCCGTTATGCCGCCGAGCAGAACGATGAACCCTTCGACTGGAACCAGGAAAAGCAGCTGTTGAGCATGTCCGACCAGGACAGCAAGCACTAGGAACAACGCGTGACCTTGTGGGAGCGGGTTTACCCGCGATTACGGTAGTGAACCCACTAATGCAATCGCGGGT
>NZ_JBMDIJ010000035.1:0-60835 GCF_057808595.1 Pseudomonas sp. FG98
CCTCAGTGGGGGGATTTTCACCCATTGAGGTGTCCGGGGTCATTAGACCAGCGCACCGCTTTGTTTTTCCGGCGATTTATCGCGGGGATGCCGTTGGGCTCGACTCGATATCGCGTCGTACAAACAAGGCGAACAACCATGGCCTCACAGGCATAGGTACGTTGCAACAAATGTGGGAGCGGCTGTTAGCCGCGATGCGCCGCGCGTGCGGCGCTCGATTTCAAGAACGCTGAAAGTCTGTCGGCAAGCACCTGCCAGCCCTGATGCAATTTCCAGCCAGCCCCATGCTCAAAAGACATGTAGCTACTCCTGCTCATCGCTGACAAAACCGCTACTGGACGGTGTAGGTAGCGTTGATCGATTTACTCGATTCACAAACCGGGTCCTTGACCGTAAGGGGTACTGAACCGCTGCCGGGCTTGTCACCGCCTTCAGACGAGATATGGCTGTCGGTACTCACGGGTTTGAACGGGTCTCCCCAGGCGAACTGGATCTTGCCGCTGGGTGTTTTCGATTCGCTGGCATCAAGGGTGATCATCTTGTTCGCCACGCTGCTCTTGACGTTGATGATGATTTCCTTGCGCCTGGCCGGACCGTGGAACCAGAGTGGATGGTTGGCCCTTACAGATTCTTCACCATAGAGATCAATGAAGTGTTGAATCTGTTTCTCCGTGGGTATGGTTGGAGCCTTGTCGCCATTTTTTTCATAGATCAAGTAATCGAACTCCGATTGGAAGCACGATTCTGGTGCTTTGGCATAAACGCTCGTGGCGCAGTAAGTCGACAGTATGATGCAGGCAGTCAGTGTCGAGAACTTGTTGATGTTCATGCTCAGTCCTTCCTATTCCGGGAGCCGATCGATGGTGGGCGGATCAGTATTGGTTGACCATCTGCACGCGGGTACTTTCAGTGATTCCGCACACCGGGTCACCTACATTTAGCGTTACATTGCTATAGGCACCTTTTGATACCCCGGGGTTGGTTGAGTACTCAGCGCTTGAGGAATACGTGGAAGAACCGCTGTTACTTGTCCAGGAAAAGGTCTTGCTACCGCTGGGTGTTGAGCTGCCGCTGGCATTCGCATGGATCATCTGGCCGGGGCCTGCCTGGGTCTGTTTGACACTGATGGAAATGGACTTTCTCTTGGCCGGTCCATGGTGGAAATAGCTTTCTGCCAATTCGTACTCTTCGTCTGACATCGGATTCCTTTCGTCACTGATTGGGTACGGAGGATATTCATCCCCGTATTTCAAATAGACTTCATGATCGATTTTCGATTTGAAACAGACTTCTGGCAGTGCCGCGTTGGCGATTGCAGGGAAGTTTGCCAGCATATACATGCACGCCACCCATGCTGAAATACCTGAGATTTTCATTTTTTGCGCTCCATTCATCCTTGGGGCCTGAACGAAAACGAAGCTGTTCTTTATTTACGCTAATGGCGATCCGGTGTTTGCACAACTGATAGAAATATCAGTGGCGAATATCGGGGATCTGGACTACCCAGAGAGATAAATCTCGAATCGTTATTTCGACCATTGAACTCATTCCTGCCCGGACTTTCATGGCGTGCGCTTCCTGGCAGGAACGAGTCTACCGACGCGAGATCAGAGGATCGGCGTACTTATCGTCGAAGTCCCCAAGGCTATTTGCAGGTAGGCCCTGCAGATCTTCAGTTCCAGAAGGGCGTCATCGAGCAGCTCCTGGTGTTTGAGGATGGGCTGCTGGGGCAGCCGCGAGGCGTTGCCGAGGGCTTTCTTGAGGTAGTCCGCAGCGTTGCGCACGGCCTGGTCATGGGTGACGCCGGGGTTGATGCAGAGAACGGGTGGTGGATCGGGGACGAGTTTCTTCATGGCTGACTCCAGGGGTAGAGAACGGGAGCTGCCATCGCCGCTGTCAAACGGGAGGGTGGCAGCTGTGCATGGGTTGACAGACCAAGGACCCCTGGAGCCCCGGCGCACCCGAAGGTGCCCACACGCACAGCTGCCATAAGCAACTGCGGCACAGGGGGATTCAGGGCGGTCTGTCAAAACCGGTCGTTGATTTGGCAACGACCGGCGAAGACTAGGCAGCGTTTCCCATGTACGCAACAGCTGGAAGGCCGGCGGAGTATGCTTGGGAAATTGCCTACAAGAAAGTCGGATATCGGTGAATTTTCGTTGCCTGTTGCGTCATTTTTCAGCACGCGAGAACTTCGCGATTTCGCCTAGTTGTCCTTGACCATGATGTGTTGGGGCTGGCTATTGCCGCAGACCTCATCGACCACCGTCAGGGAGATTTCCCGCGTGCTGCCAGCCGGAACGATCAGGGTCGCTTTGCGGGTCGCGAACCCCCTCCACAGGTAGGTGGCATGGCCGCTGGTCACTGTCGAAGCACTGGCATCGAGGGTAATCGGCTCGCCGGGAGCCGGTTGGCTTTGCTTGATATCCACGCTCACCGGCTTGAGCTTTTCCGCCCTCAGCGCTTCGAAGTAATGGTCGTTGTTCGGCGCAGCGTCGAATGTTTTCTTGGCGGCCACATAGGTTTTATGGGCTTCGTTGCTGATGAAGCAAAGTTCCGGAATTTCTCTTATCTGGGCTGCGTCGACCTGAGCACTCAGGCCAAACCATGCAGCCATGCAGAACACGCCGTGAACTGCTTTGTTGATGTTCATTTTGGGTTGTTCCCTGAAGCTACAACTGATGATGTCTACTTGACCTCCTGGAATCCCTCGCTTGCCGAGAATTCGCATACGGGATCCGTGACTCTTACCTCAACGAAAATGATGTTATCTGGGTAATAGGGGACCTCGACTTTGCCGCCCTGGTCCTTGATGGGTGTGTTGTGATCGGTCCATGAAAACTGGATTTTTCCACTAGGAGTGGTTGACTGATTGGCGTCAACCACCACCCGCGTGCCATTCCAATTCCGGGTGACTGTGGCAACAATGTTGATTGGTGCTCTCTTGGCGGGCCCGCTCTTCCAGGCTTTAAGCATTTTATCTACATTGGGTTTCACACCGTTACCTTTGTCATCTATCCAAGCATCAGGTACCTTGACGGGTTTTTCAAAACCATAAAGGAGATAAGTTTCATAATCCTGTTCTGTCTGAAAGCAGAATTTTGGTAGTGATTTCGGTGTTTCGGCATTTACACTTGCACCGTGATTTAAAACAGCGATAAAGCAAGCTGCTGCAACTGAAGTTCTCGTGATATTCATTTTCCAACACTCCAGGAATATGGCATGCGGAAGAAAACGAGCTGCCTGTTGCATTACGCTAATAGCGAATAGACATGCGCACAACTGACAGAACTATCAGTTGCAAACTCTCAAAACCTGAACTACCAAGCCTTCATTCCTCAAACTGTATGGGACACCCCTCCACCCCTTCCAGCTTTTGTAACTCCTCCACCACCTGCGGCCGTGCCCGGCGCAGGGTCAGCCCGCCCCCTGCCGCCGCAACCGCCGCGCCTCCTGATGCAGCATCTCCACCCCGGAGTAGTCGATGAAGTTGATCTGCCGCGCATCGATCACCACCTCCGCCGTCTGGCAGCGTTGCAGGCGCACCTGGAGGTAGTGGCTGGCGCCGAAGAAGATCGAGCCGCCGACCCGCAGCACGTCCGCGTCCCCTTCGCGCACCTGCTGCACCCTGCCGTTTGCTCCGGCGAGGGGGTAAAGGCAGAGATCGTTATTTAACGGTGTAAGTGGCGTTGGTCGATTTGCTGGTTTCGCAGACCGGATCCTTCACCATGATAGGCACCGATACTTTTGTGGGTTTGTTGTTGCCTTCGGATGAAATATGGCTATCAGTGCTCACGGGATCTGCCGGGTTACCCCAGGCGTACTCGATCTTTCCGCTGGGGGTCTTCGATTCGCTGGCATCGAGCGTAATCATGTTGTTGACCACGCTGCCGTTGACGGTGATGGTAATGTCTTTTCTTTGAGCAGGGCCGTGTTCACCAGCTTTTTTCATCTTTTCAAATTCATGTGGGCCATACCACGTTGAAAATGTACTATGCCCTTCTATACCAAACTTTTCTGGTGTGCCGTTACCATAGGTCAAGAAAATTTGATAATCATAATCTGTTTTAAAGCATTCTTTCGTCGGCGCGGCATAGGTATTATCGGAATTCTGAAAGATAGCGAAGCAGATAATAGCCATTAATAGTGGTTTTCTGATGTCCATTCTTCGACGCTCCAAAAAGAGTATATAGACCGAACGAAATCAGCCTGTGAAAACCACCCTAGAGGCAAATGTACGAGCACACAACTGACAGAAGTATCAGTTGCGAACAAGCAGAAATTGAACTACCAACGTGTCATTCCTCAAACCGAATCGGACACCGCTCCCCCCTTCCAGCGTCTGCAACTCCTCGACCACCTGCGGCCGTGCCCGACGCAGGGTCAGCCCTCCCCCCTGTCGGCGCAACCGCCGCGCCTCCTGATGCAGCATCTCCACCCCGGAGTAGTCGATGAAGTTGATCTGCCGCGCATCGATCACCACCTCCGCCGTCTGGCAGCGTTGCAGGCGTACCTGGAGGTAGTGGCTGGCGCCGAAGAGAAGATCGACCCGCCCACGCGTAGCACGTCGGCCTCGCCTTCCCGGCGTTCCCTCGCCGCTTGCTCCGGCGAGGGAACAACGGGGGCGCGTTATTTCACGGTGAAGGAGGCGAGGATCGATTTGGATATTCCGCAGACCGGGTCCGTGACCTTGAGGAATGCTGTTGATACTCCGATCTTCTTGTTGCTGACAGTGGTCGAAATACGACTTTCGGTACCCAAAGGGTTGTCCGGGTCACCCCAGGCAAACTGGATCTTTCCGCTGGGGGTCTTCGATTCACTGGCATCGATCGTAATATAGTCAACGGACTGGCTGTCCTTGACATTTATAACAATTTCACTTCGTTGGGCAGGACCATGCTCTTTCGCTTCCAGCAGCTTTTTATACTTGTTTATGTCATACAAGCTTACCAGTGCTTGATACATGATTTTACTATCTGGTCCTGGTGGCGCTTTGTCGCCATATTGCATGTAAATTTCATGGTCCAAGGCTGTTTTAAAACACGCTGCCGGCAGTGCTGCGTATGTGTACCCGGAATATTGGAAAAAGGTGAAGCAGCAAACTGCTATCAATCGTGATTTTCTGATATCCATTCTTCGAATCTCCAAAAATAGTATGGAGGCCGAACAACATTAGCCTGTGATAATTACCCTAGAGGCAAACTTCGGGGCCTACAACTGACAGAAATATCAGTTGCAAACTTTAAAAACCTGAACTACCAAACCCTCATTCCTCAAACCGAATCGGACACCGGTCCCCCCCTTCCAGCTTCTGCAACTCCTCGACCACCTGCGGCCGTGCCCGGCGCAGGGTCAACCCGCCCCCCTGCCGCCGCAACCGCCGCGCCTCCTGATGCAGCATCTCCACCCCGGAGTAGTCGATGAAGTTGATCTGCCGCGCATCGATCACCACCTCCGCCGCCTGGCAGCGTTGCAGGCGCACCTGGAGGTAGTGGCTGGCGCCGAAGAAGATCGAGCCGCCCACCCGCAGTACGTCCGCCTGCCCTTCCCGCACCTGCTGCACCCGCGGCTGCGAGGTGCGCTTGAGGTAGAAGAACAGCGAGGCCAGCACCCCGGCGTAGATGGCGGTTTGCAGTTCCAGCAGGAGGGTGGCGCAGAAGGTCAGGGTCATGACCACGAACTCCGGCCGGCTGACCCGGTACAGCGCGCGGATCGCCCGGTGGTCCACCAGGCCCCAGCAGATCAGCAGGATGCTGCCGGCCATGGCCGGGATCGGGATATGCGCGATCAGGTGTGCACCGGCGACGGCGAACAGCGCCACCCACAAGGCGGAGAACACCCCGGCGAGTGGCGATTGCGCCCCGGCGTCGTAGCTCAGTCCGGAGCGGGTGAACGAGCCCGACGAGAGATAGCCGGAGAACCAGGCGCCGACCATGTTCGACAGGCCCTGGGCGCGGATTTCCTGGTTGGCGTCGATCAACTGCTCGGAGCGGATCGACAGCGAGCGGGCAATCGACAGGCTGGTGACCAGGCCGAGCATGCCCACCGCCACGGCGCCGGGGAGCAGGCGCAGGATCAGTTCCAGGTCCCACAGTGGCAGCGGGCTTAGCGGTGGCAGCTTGCCGACGAAGGCGGGCACCAGGGCGACATGGCCGAACATCGAGGGCCAGAACAGTGTCAGCAAGGTGGCCCCCAGCAGACTTATCAACAGGGCGGGCCAGCGCGGACGCAGCAGCTTGATGGCGATGCCCGTGACCAGGGTGCCGAGGCCCAGCAGCAGCGACGCACCGTCCAGCTCGCCAGCGTGGGTCAGCAGGCTTTCCAGCGTTCTCAGGGCGGTGGCCTGGCTCTCCAGGTCCAGGCCCATCAGGCTCGGCAACTGGCCGAGGGCGATGACCACGGCGGCGCCACAGGTGAAGCCGATCACCACCGAGTGCGAGACGAAGTTGACCAGCGCGCCGAAGCGCAGCATGCCCAGCAGCCACTGGAATACGCCGCCGAGGAAAGTCAGCAGCAGGATCAGGGTGATGTAGTCGCCGCCGCCGGGTACCGCCATGGGGCTGACGGCGGCGTAGAGGACGATGGAGATGGCCGCGGTGGGCCCGCAGATCAGGTGCCAGGACGAGCCCCACAGGCAGGCGATCAGCACCGGCACGATGGCCGCGTACAGCCCGTACTCGGCCGGCAGGCCGGCGATCAGGGCGTAGGCGATGGATTGCGGCAGGGCCAGGATCGCGCCGCTGAGGCCCACCAGCAGGTCGCGGCGCAGGCTGCCGCGAGTCTGTTGGGGGAGCCAGCGCAGAAAGGGCAGGAGTCGGTCACGGTCGGGCCAGGCCATGGGGTCGCTCTATCTCCGGGGGTAGGCTGTCAGGGTGGCGGCTCCGGCTCGCGGCTGCAAGCCGGGGTGATTCAGAGTCTGGCCTTGACCGCCGCCAATGCATCGCCACCATCACGGGTCTTCACCCCTTGCAGCCAGCCGTCCAGAACGCCGGGGTTGGCGCGGATCCAGGCCTTGGCCGCGTCGTCGTAGCTGACCTTGTTATCCACAACGTCGGCCATGATGGTGTTTTCCATGTCCAGGGTGAAATTCAGGTTGGCCAGCAACTTCGCCGGGTTCGGGCAGGCCTGTGCATAACCCTTGCGGGTCAGGGTGTGGACGCTGCCGCTGCTGCCGAACCACTGCTCGCCGCCGGTGAGGTAGCGCATCTTCAACTGCACGTTCATCGGGTGCGGGGTCCAGCCGAGGAACACGATCGGCTTGTCGCGCTTCACCGCCCGCTGCACCTGGGCCAGCATCGCCTGCTCGCTGGATTCCACCAGCTTCCAGCCGCCGAGGTTGAAGTCGTTCTTGTCGATGATCGACTGCAACGACAGGTTGGCCGGGGCGCCCGAGCCGATGCCGTAGATCTTCTTGTCGAACTCGCCGGCGCGCTTTTGCAGGTCGGCGAAGTCCTTGATTCCCGACTCCCACACGTACTCCGGTACGGCCAGGGTGAACTCGGTGCCCTGAAGATTGCGCGCCAGGCTGTCGACTTCGCCGCTGGCGACGAACTTGTCGTGGAAGCCCTGCTGCGCCGGCATCCAGTTGCCGAGGAAGGCGTCCACCAGGCCGTCCTTGAGGCCGCCGTAGATGATCGGTACGGCCAGCGCGTCGACCTTGGTCTGGTAGCCCGCGCCTTCCAGCAGGAAGCGCGCGACGGCATTGGTGGCGGCGATATCGCTCCAGCCGGGGTCGGCCATTTTCACCGTGTCGCACTTGCTGTCGTCGGCCTGCACGGCGCCGACAACGAGGGTAAATACAACAGCGGCAACGCTTGTGGATAACCCTTTCATGCTCCGTCCTCGGATGGTTAACGGCCTGGTTGTGGATAACGTGCCTTGCGTTCGAGATCGTCGAGATCGATGTGGTTGCGCATGTATTGCTGGCTGGCATCGACCAGGGGCTGGTGGTCCCAGCTCTTCAGCTTGCCGGTCGCCAATGCCCCGGCGACGAAGCGGCGGCGGCGCTGGCTGGCCAGGACCTGCTCGCGCAACTGCGGGATGTTCCAGCGCTGGCGGGCTTCCCTGAGCAAGGCTGCCACGCGGTCGGCATGGGCTGGCTGGCCTGCCAGGTTGTCCAGCTCGCGCGGGTCGTCCGCGACGTTGTAGAGCAGGCAGGGATCGTCCTCGCTGTAGATGAATTTCCACGGGCCGCGGCGAATCATCATCAATGGGCTGATGGTGCCTTCGGCCATGTATTCGCCGATCACTTCGTCGTGGCCGCCCTCGCCTTTCAGGTGGCCGAGCAGCGAGCGACCGTCCAGTGGCAGGCCGTCTTCCAGGGTGCCGCCGGCCAGTTCCACCAGGGTCGGCAGCAGGTCGCAGGTGGATACCGACGCGGCGACCCGGCCCGGCGCGAATTGCCCCGGCGCATGCACCAGCAGCGGCACCCGGGCGGCCATCTCGAACCAGTGCATCTTGTACCAGAGGCCGCGCTCGCCAAGCATGTCGCCGTGGTCACCGGAGAACACGATCAGGGTGTCCTTGGCCAGGTCGGTTTCTTCGAGGGTCTGCAGCAGCTTGCCAATGTTGGCGTCGATGTAGCTGCACGCGCCGAAGTAGGCACGGCGGGCATCGCGGACCTTATCCACAGGCAGCGGCTTGCCCCACAGGTCGTAGACCTTGAGCAGGCGCTGGGAGTGCGGGTCCAGCTCGTCCTGGGCGAACGGCACATGGGGCATGGGGATGGCGTCGTCGCTGTACAGGTCCCAGAACGCCTTGGGGATGGTGTACGGGTCGTGGGGGTGGGTCATCGACACGGTCAGGCAGAACGGCCGCCCGTCATCCTCGCGGACATGGTCGTAGAGGTACTGCCGGGCCTTGAACACCACTTCCTCGTCGAAATCCAGCTGGTTGGTACGCACGCAAGGCCCGGCCTGCAGCACCGAGGACATGTTGTGGTACCAGCTCGGGCGCTCGTCGGGGGCGTCCCAGTTCACCGCCCAGCCGTAGTCGGCCGGGTAGATATCGCTGGTCAGGCGCTCTTCGTAGCCGTGCAACTGGTCCGGGCCGCAGAAGTGCATCTTGCCCGACAGCGCCGTGCGGTAGCCGAGGCGGCGCAGGTAGTGGGCGTAGGTGGGGATGTCGGCAGGAAAGTCGGCGGCATTGTCGTAGGCGCCGATCTTGCTCGGCAACTGGCCGCTGACCAGGGTAAAGCGCGACGGCGCACACAGCGGGCTGTTGCAGTAGGCCGAATCGAACACCACGCCCTCGGCGGCCAGGCGGCTCAGATGGGGCATCTTGATCGGCGAAGGGCTGTGGATCGGCAGCAAGGGCGCGGCCATCTGGTCGGCCATGATGAACAGGATGTTCTGGGGTTTCATAAGGTCACGGCATTCCATCGTCAGGCGTTATGGGAAGCAGCTGGGAATCAGCTTGCGACTGTGCATAACTTGGGTAAAGCCCATGCCGGGCAATGACTAGGATTAGCTGAGCTTATGTTTGATGCCTTGGGCGGGATGTCGCTGGACGTGTTGCGGGTATTCGAGGTGGCCGCGCGCTTGCGCAGCTTTACCGCGGCGGCGGTGGAACTGGGCACCACCCAGCCGGCGGTGAGCCAGCAGGTCAAGCGCCTGGAGGAGCAGCTCGGCGCGCGCCTGTTCGACCGGATTTATCGCGGAATAGAGCTGACCGAGGCCGGTGTACTGCTGTACGAGCAAGTACACATGGCCATGCTCGATCTGGACGAGGGCGTGGCCCGGGTCGCCGGTCGCGACCAGCATGAAGTGTTGCGGGTGGCCACCGACTTTGCCTTCGCCGCGTACTGGCTGATGCCGCGCTTGCAGCGTTTTCACCAGGCCAATCCGCGGGTCGATGTGAGCCTGGTCACCAGCGAGCGCAGCCACGCGATGCTGCGCCCGGACATCGATGTGGCGGTGCTGTTCGGAGATGGGCGCTTCCGCCAGGGCGAGAGTATGTGGCTGTTCGACGAGGAGGTTTTTCCGGTATGCAGCCCGCGTTTGCTGGACGCCAAGGACCTGCCGCTGGCGCCGGAGGCCTTGCTCAAACTGCCGTTGCTGCACCTGCGCGGCGAGTCGGCGAGTCGCTGGTTCGACTGGAATGGCGTGTTCCGCGCGCTGGAATTGCCTGGCCCGCCCAGCCCCGGGCCGCTGCGCTTCGACAACTACACCCTGCTGATCCAGGCCGCGATCGCCGGCCAGGGTGTGGCGATCGGTTGGCGCTACCTGGTCGACGCCCTGCTCGATCAAGGCCTGCTGGCACGCCCGCTTGAGGCATCGATTCGTTCTGAAAAGGGATACTACGTAGTACGTCCCCCACGTAAAAGGCGTAGTACGCTGGTCGAGCGATTCGTTGAATGGCTGGGTGAAGAGCAATCCCGGCAACCGGTATAGTCCGGTGCCATCGGTTCGCCGCAATCAGGAGACAGTGTGGAAAGGATCAAGGGCTATCACGCCCACATTTACTACGACGCCAGCACCTTCGAGCAGGCGCGGGAGCTGTGCGAGGAGACGGTCAAGCTGTTTCCGGTAACCATGGGGCGCATGCATCGGCAGCCGGTGGGGCCGCATCCGGACTGGAGCTGCCAGCTGGCTTTTGCGCCGGAACTGGTGGGGGTGGTGTTGCCGTGGCTGGCGCTGTATCGGCGGGGGTTGGTGGTGTTCCTGCATCCGCTGACCGGGGATGAGCTGGCGGACCACCGCGATCATGCGATCTGGATGGGGGCTGTCAGGCCGTTGGACCTGTCGATATTCGAGTGAATTTTCCGGGCTGTGAATAACCCTGTGGGAGCTGGCTTGCCAGCGATTGCAATGGTGAATTCACCAAAGTCATCGCTGGCAAGCCAGCTCCCACAGGGTCGGTGGCGCTCTTAAGATTTGCGCGCAGCCCGCACGCCCTCGGCCAGTGCCGAGCACAGCGCCAGAACGTTATCCACAGCCTGCTCCGGGTTGGCCGCAGTGGCGATCTTGTCCACAAGCGCCGAACCCACCACCACGCCATCCGCCAGCCGTGCGATCGCCGCAGCCTGCTCCGGCGTACGGATGCCGAAGCCGACGCTGATCGGCAAATCGGTATGCCGACGCAGACGGGCCACCGCTTCGGTGACATGCTCGGTAGTCGCCGAACCGGCACCGGTCACGCCGGCCACCGACACGTAGTAGACGAACCCGGAACTGCGCTCCAAAACCCGCGGCAGGCGCGCGTCGTCGGTGGTCGGGGTGGTCAGGCGGATGAAGTCGATGCCCGCGGCCTGGGCCGGGGTCGCCAGCTCGGCGTCGTGCTCCGGTGGCAGGTCGACGATGATCAGGCCATCGACACCGGCTTCCTTGGCCTCGGCCACGAACTGCTCGACGCCAAAGCGGTGGATCGGGTTGTAGTAGCCCATCAGCACGATCGGCGTGGTCTGGTTATCCACACGGAACTCGCGAACCATCTGCAGGGTTTTCGCCAGGGTCTGGCCGGCATGCAGGGCACGCAGGGTGGCCAGCTGGATGGCCACGCCATCAGCCATCGGATCGGTGAACGGCATGCCCAGCTCGATCACGTCGGCACCGGCCGCCGGCAGGCCCTTGAGGATCTTCAGCGAAGCGTCGTAACCCGGGTCGCCGGCGGTGACGAAGGTCACCAGGGCCGCGCGGCCTTCCTGCTTCAGCTCGGAAAAACGTTGTTCGAGACGGCTCATGCCTGCTTCTCCTGCGCGGCCATATGGCTCATTACGGTTTGCATGTCTTTGTCGCCGCGGCCGGACAGGCAGATCACCATCAGGTGGTCCTTGGGCAGCTTCGGCGCGCGCTTGATGGCTTCGGCCAGGGCGTGCGAACTCTCCAGCGCCGGGATGATGCCTTCAAGGCGGCAGCAGGCGTGGAAGGCGTCGAGGGCTTCGTCGTCGGTGATGCTGACGTACTCGACGCGCTTGATCTCGTGCAGCCAGGCGTGCTCGGGGCCGATGCCGGGGTAGTCGAGGCCGGCGGAAATCGAGTGGGCGTCGGTGATCTGGCCGTCGTCGTCCTGCAGCAGGTAGGTGCGGTTGCCGTGCAGTACGCCCGGGACCCCGCCGTTGAGGCTGGCGGCGTGCTTGTCGGTGTCGACGCCATGGCCACCGGCCTCGACGCCGATGATCTGCACGCTGGCGTCATCGAGGAAGTCGTGGAACAGGCCCATGGCGTTGGAACCGCCGCCGACGCAGGCGACCAGGCTGTCCGGCAGGCGGCCTTCCTTCTCGTGCAGCTGGGCGCGGGTTTCCTTGCCGATGATCGACTGGAAGTCGCGGACCATCGCCGGGTACGGGTGCGGGCCGGCCACGGTGCCGATCAGGTAGAAGGTGTCGTCGACGTTGGTCACCCAGTCGCGCAGCGCTTCGTTCATCGCGTCCTTGAGGGTGCCGGTGCCGGCGGTGACCGGGACGATCTCGGCGCCCAGCAGCTTCATGCGGAACACGTTGGCCTGCTGGCGCTCGATGTCGGTGGCGCCCATGTAGATCACGCAGGGCAGGCCGAAGCGCGCAGCGACGGTGGCGGTGGCCACGCCGTGCATGCCGGCGCCGGTTTCGGCGATCAGGCGTTTCTTGCCCATGCGCTTGGCCAGCAGGACCTGGCCGATGCAGTTGTTCACCTTGTGCGCGCCGGTGTGGTTGAGCTCTTCACGCTTGAAGAAGATCTTCGCGCCGCCAAGGTGCTCGGTCAGGCGTTCGGCGAAGTACAGCGGGTTCGGGCGGCCGATGTAGTCGCGCTGGAAGTAGGCCAGTTGTTCGAGGAATTCCGGGTCGGCCTTGGCCGCCTCGTATTCGCGGGCCAGGTCGAGCACCAGCGGCATCAGGGTTTCCGCCACGTAGCGGCCGCCGAAGGCGCCGAACAGGCCGTTGGCGTCGGGGCCGCTGCGAAGGTTGTTCTGGGTCATGGGTCGCTCCGTAGGGAAGGATTGGGCTGACAATGGTCCTACTCTAACCACGACAGGCCCGACTGAAAACCGATAAGATCGCCGCAACCTGTCAGGAAAACTCACACGTCATGAGCCGTGAACTGCCACCGTTGAATGCCCTTCGTGCCTTCGAGGCCACCGCCCGTCTGGGCAGCGTCAGCCAGGCCGCCGAGCAACTGCACGTGACCCACGGTGCGGTCAGCCGGCAGTTGAAGGTGCTGGAGGAACATCTCGGGGTGAGCCTGTTCGTCAAGGACGGGCGCGGACTCAAACTCACAGATGCCGGCCAGCGCCTGCGTGAGGTCAGTGGCGAGGCCTTCGAGCGCCTGCGGGTGGTCTGCGCCGAGTTGAGCCAGAGCGGTGCCGATGCGCCGTTCGTCCTCGGTTGCTCGGGCAGCTTGCTGGCGCGCTGGTTCATTCCCCGGCTGGGGCGCTTGAAGGCCGACTTGCCGGACCTGAACCTGCACCTGTCCGCCGGAGAGGGCGATCTCGACCCGCGTCGACCGGGGCTGGATGCGTTGCTGGTGTTCGCCGAGCCGCCGTGGCCGGCCGACATGCAGGTACATGAGCTGGCACGGGAATGCGTGGGGCCGGTTCTGAGCCCGCACTTCGCCGGCTTCGAGCGTCTGCGCCAGGCCCCGGCCAATGCCTTGCTCGGCGAACCGGTGCTGCACACCACCTCGCGGCCCCAGGCCTGGCCGGACTGGGCGCGGCAACAGGGTCTCGACCCCGGCGCATTACGCTACGGCCAGGCGTTCGAGCATCTGTATTACCTGCTGGAGGCGGCGATGGCCGGGCTGGGCGTGGCGATCGCGCCGCAGCCGCTGGTGGCCGATGACCTGCGCGCCGGGCGCCTGGCCGCGCCCTGGGGCTTCAGCCAGACACAGGCGTCATTGGTACTGTGGGTGCCGCGACGCGCCGCCGACGGGCGCGCCGAGCGATTGGCGGGGTGGTTGCGCGCGGAGCTGGCGCAACAGGGCGATCAGTCGCCGCGCTTGCACATCAGGTAGGCGGCCAGCAGGCCCAGCGCGCCGATGGCGACGCCGGCGGTGGTCCAGGGGTGTTGCTGGGCATAGTCGCGGGTGGCCAGGCCGGTTTCCCGGGTGCGGGTTTTCACTTCTTCGTAGGCGTCACCGATCAGGTCGCGGGAATGGCGCAGGGCATTCTCGGCGTTGCTGCGCAGGCTCTTCAGGGTCTTGCGCGACTCGTCGGAGGCGTCGTCCTTCAAGCTTTCCAGGGATTTCAGCAGGCTTTCGATTTCCGCTTCCATGCTTTGCAGCGAGGCTTTGCGCAGCGAGCTATTGGCCATGGTGATTCTCCTTCAGGGTTGAGTGAGGTCTGTAGGTTCCGACTGCGGCGTGTCTGGAAAGTGCGATCGAACGTTTCGCTGCGGTTGCCCCTCAGAGGTAAAACCGCCCGGCGCTGCTAGGCTCTACCCGCACCCTCTCAAGGAGAACAGCGAATGTCCGATCATCACACCTACAAGAAGATCGAGCTTGTCGGCTCGTCCCCCACCAGCATCGAGGACGCCATCAACAATGCCCTGGCCGAAGCCGGCAAGAGCATCAAGCACCTGGAATGGTTCGAAGTGGTGGATACCCGCGGGCATATCCGCGACAACAAGGCGGCGCATTTCCAGGTGACCCTGAAGGTCGGGTTCCGCATCGCCAACAGTTGAAACGAATAAACGGTTTCATGGGCAAGGCTCCGGGGGGACCGGGGCCTTTCTCGTTTTTGATCCAACAAGGAGAGCGATCGATGAAACACATGATTCTGGCAGCCGCCCTGATGAGCCTGGCCGGCACCGCACTGGCGGCGGGCCTGCCCTGTGAAACGCTGAAGAGCGAGATTGCGGCGAAGCTGGATGCCAAGGGGGTGAAGAATTACTCGCTGGAGATCGTCAGTAAGGGGGCGGGCGGGAACGTGGTGGGCACCTGTGAGGGCGGGACCAAGGAAATCGTCTACAAGCGCGGGTGATCTTGCAGGCCTCATCGCTGCGGTGCGGCGGTCCGACAAGCCAGCTCCCACAGGTATGGCATGCACCGGACCTTGTGGGAGCTGGCTTGCTAGCGATTAGGGACTAACTGCCCAGCACCGTCTGCGCCATCAACTCATACGACCGCACCCGGTCGGCATGCTCATACAGGTCCGAGGTGAAGATCAGCTCATCCGCCCCGGTCTGCTCCAGCAACACCTCCAGCTTGGCCTTCACTTTCTGCGGGCTGCCGATCATCGCCAGACCAAGGAAATCCCCCACCGCTTCGCGTTCATGCGGCAGCCACAGGCCGTTCATGCTTTCCACTGGCGGCTTTTGCATCAGGCTCTGCCCGCGCATCAGGGCAAGGATGCGCTGGTACACCGAGGTCGCCAGGTACTCGGCCTGCTCATCGGTATCGGCCACCACCATCGGCACCCCGAGCATCACGTAGGGTTGGTCGAGCACCGCCGACGGCTTGAAGTGATTGCGATAGACGCGGATCGCCTCATGCATGAAGCGCGGCGCGAAGTGCGAGGCGAAGGCATAGGGCAGGCCCAGTTGGCCAGCCAGTTGCGCGCTGAACAGGCTGGAGCCGAGCAGCCAGATCGGCACCTGGGTGCCGTGACCAGGTACAGCGATCACTTTTTGCTCAGGCGTGCGCGGGCCGAGGTAGCGCATCAGTTCCAGCACGTCGTCGGGGAAGTCGTCGGAACTGCCGGAGCGCTCGCGGCGCAGGGCGCGGGCGGTCATCTGGTCGGAACCGGGCGCGCGGCCGAGGCCCAGTTCGATACGGCCCGGGTACAGGCTGGCCAGGGTGCCGAATTGCTCGGCGATGACCAGCGGCGCATGGTTGGGCAGCATCACCCCGCCGGAGCCGAGAAGGATGCTGGAAGTGCCGCCGGCCAGGTAGGCGAGCAGCACCGAAGTGGCGGAACTGGCGATACCGTCCATGTTGTGGTGCTCGGCCACCCAGAAACGGTGATAGCCGAAGCGTTCGACGTTCTGTGCCAGGTCCAGGGAATTGCGCAGGGCTTGTGCCGGGCCGCCGTCCTGGCGCACCGGCACCAGGTCGAGGGTGGAAATCTTGATGTCAGCGAGTCGCTTCATGGGTTCTCCAGGGCAAAAGAAAACCGCCGGAATGGGCAGCCTTTGCTACGTTGGTGGGGGCAGTTGTCAGGGAATCAATACCCGAGGTGGCAAACGGGCTGAACTTGCCCGCACGCTGGACCTCTGAACTCAGTAACGGCGCCGTCCGCGCCGACAACCCGAGGAGGCATCATGAAGAAGACTGCATCGGCTCACTGGCAAGGTGGTTTGAAGGACGGCAAGGGCACCATCAGCACTGAAAGTGGTGCGCTCAAGCAGATCCCCTATGGCTTCAACACCCGCTTCGAGGGCACCCCGGGCAGCAACCCGGAAGAACTGATCGGCGCGGCCCATGCCGGCTGCTTCTCCATGGCCCTGTCGATGATCCTGGGTGAGGCCGGCTTCAAGGCGGACAGCATCGACACCACCGCCGAAGTCACCCTCGACAAGCAGCCCGACGGCTTCGCCATCACCGCCGTGCACCTGATCCTCAAGGCCAAGGTGCCGGGCGCCAGCGAAGCGCAGTTCCTGGAATTGGCGAACAAGGCCAAGGCCGGTTGTCCGGTATCGAAAGTGCTGAACGCGAAGATCAGCCTGGACGCCACCTTGCAGGCGTGATCGGTTGGTAGCAGAACCATGGCATGCTGGCGCCGGTCCAACATGAGGTTGGCACCCGCATTCTTGCCACGAGGAACTGCCCATGATCCGTATCGCAATCGCCGTCCTGGCCTCGCTGCTGGCCTTCAATGCTTCCGCCGCGATCAAGTCGTGCGATGAGCTGAAGGCCGAGATCGAGGCCAAGATCCAGGCCCGCGGGGTGACGTCCTACACCCTGGAAATCGTGCCCAACAGCGAAGTCCACGACCAGAACATGGTCGTGGGCAGCTGTGAGGGCGGCACCAAGAAGATCATCTACCAGCGCAACGACCGCTGATTCACGGTATGCAGAAGATCGCCTTTTCTTCCGCAAGCACCTGGCGCTGCGCGTTGTAGAGCGTGGCGTTGGGCTGCGCCGCGATGGCCCGGGCTTCCAGGCGATAGCGCTGGCCAGCCTGGAAGCCGTCGTACTCGACGGTCAGGTAGCAGGTGCGATCCACGGGGTCGGTGCCGAAGGTGCCGGTGTTCACTTCGTAGTCGAAGCGCACCACCAGTTCGTGCTTGCCCGGGGTGACCTGGAAGAAGCGACCGTCCTTCAGGCGCTGGCCATCAAGGCGTTCCGCCATGACCAGTCTGCCGGGTGTGATGGTGTAGAAGTCGACCCACGCCTGTTTCTGGTCGACGGGGGGCATGGGGCTGGCGCAGGCCCCCAGGGTACTGAAAGCGAGCAACATCGCTGGCTGTCGCATGATGGTCTCCGCGGGCAGGCGATATAAAGAACAAGCATAGCGCCATTAGTGGCCATCAGGTGCGCTGACAGCCCGCCGGTAAGCCGCGTCCGACCACCTTGCTTTGCTCGTCATAGAGCTTGGCCCAGGGGCGGAAGCCGATGCTGCCGGTCTCCAGGCGATAGCGCTGGCCGGCGCTGAAGTCGTTGAATTTCAGATTGAGCTGGCAATCGCGCCACAGCGGTTCGCTGACCGGGCCGATATTGCTCGGGTCCACGGCAAACAGGTAGCGCACGGTGAGCTGGTGATTGCCGGGGCTGACCTGGAAGTAGCGCTTGTCGGCCCAGGCGCGATCGTCCACTTCCACCGCGTGCAGGGTCTGGTCATGGCCGGGGGCGAGGTCGACCCAGGCCTGGGCCGGATCCGGGTCGGGCAGGCCGGCACAGCCGGCGAGCGCCAGCAGGGTGCTGGCAGCGAGCATCGTTCGCATGGCAAAACTCCGGGCGGGCAGGATAGTCTTGAGGCGATCCGGGCTTGAGCGAGACCACCCCACGCATGATTCGAATTCTTCTTCTGCTGCGCTCAAGCTCCGGGCAACTCGACCGCGTTTTGCGCCGGTTGGTTCCCCTGCTGGCGCTCGGGCTGCTGAACGGTTGCAGCAGCGTCGGCTACTACGGGCAACTCGCCAGCGGGCAATTGCAGCTATTGCGGGCGCGGGAGCCGGTGGCCGAGGTGATCGCCAATCCCGCCACCGCTCCCGCGCTGCGCCAGCATTTGCAGCAGTCGCAGCGGGCGCGGGTGTTCGCCAGCGAGCAGCTGAAACTGCCGGACAACCGCAGCTACCGGGTATATGCCGATGTCGGCCGGCCCTACGTGGTGTGGAACGTGTTCGCCACGCCGGAGTTTTCCCTCGATCCCAAGACCCACTGCTTCCCCATCGCCGGCTGCGTCGCCTATCGCGGTTACTACAGCCAAAGCGCCGCGCGCGGGGCGGCGGCGCTGCAGAAGCTGGCGGGCGAGGATGTGTATATCGGCGGGGTCGAGGCGTATTCGACCCTGGGCTGGTTCGATGACCCGATCCTCAATTCCATGGTCGGCTGGGGCGACGAGCGCCTGGCCACGGTGATCTTCCACGAGCTGGCGCACCAGCGCTTCTATGTGCAGGACGACACCGCGTTCAACGAATCCTTCGCCACCTTCGTCGAGCAGGAAGGCACCCGGCAATGGCGCGCCGCCCGGGGTTTGCCGGCGCAGATGGCGGATAGCGGCAAGCGGCGCGACCAGTTCGTGGCGCTGGTGCTGGCCTGCCGGGAGCGGCTCAAGGCGCTGTACGCCCAGCCGTTGGCGGCGGATGCGATGCGCGCGGCCAAGCAGGCCGAGTTCGAGCGCCTGCGCCGGGAGTACCGGCAACTGCGCGACAGTGAATGGGGCGGTGTGGGGCGTTTCGATGCCTGGATCAACGCGCCGATGAACAACGCCAAGCTGCTGCCGTTCGGGCTGTATGACCAGTGGGTGCCGGCGTTTGCGGCGTTGTTTGCCGAGGTGGGTGGGGATTGGGAGAGGTTTTATCGGCGGGTCGAGGAGGTGGGGTCGCTGCCGATCCAGGAGCGGCAGCGAGTCTTGAAAAGCATCGCCGGCAACGCCGGCTCCCACAGGTATCCCGTGCACCGCTGAACCCTTGTGGGAGCCGGCATTGCCGGCGATGAGGCCCTCAAGAGCGCTGGAAGGCTCGATGCATTTCCGCCAGCGTCTCGAAATGCCAGGCCGGCTGTTCCGCCTCCAGCTCCTCCCGACTGCCAAACCCATACCCCACCGCTACCGCCTCCAGCCCGTTGCTGCGCGCGCCGATCAGGTCGTGCTTGCGGTCGCCGATCATCAGGGTCTGCGCCGGATCCAGTCCTTCCTCGGCCAGCAGGTGCCCGATCAGCTCGACCTTGTTGGTCCGCGTGCCGTCCAGCTCGCTGCCGTAGATCACCTTGAAGTGCCGGGCAAAATCGAAATGCCGGGCGATCTCGCGGGCGAATACCCAGGGCTTGGAAGTGGCGATATACAGCGTGCGGCCCTGCCCTTGCAGCTCGCCGAGCAATTCACTGACGCCGTCGAACACGCGGTTTTCATACAGCCCGGTAACCTTGAAGCGCTCGCGGTAGAAATTCACCGCTTCCCAGGCCTTGGCCTCGTCGAAGGCGTAGAACTGCATGAACGCCTGCAACAGCGGCGGGCCGATGAAGTGTTCCAGGCAGGTCAGGTCGGGTTCGTCGATGCCGAGCTTGGCCAAGGCGTACTGGATCGAGCGGGTGATGCCTTCGCGCGGGTCGGTCAAGGTGCCGTCGAGGTCGAAGAGGATGTTCTGCTGGTGCATGGCGGTCTCGCTGAAAAAAGGGGGCGTCACTCGGGACGGTCGTAGCCTTCGGCCAGGTGCTGGTCCTTGAGGCGGACATAGTTGGCCGCACTGTAGGGGAAGAACGCGCGTTCCTTGTCGGTCAATGGCCGGGCCTGTTTCACCGGGCTGCCGACATAGAGAAAGCCGCTTTCCAGGCGCTTGCCCGGCGGCACCAGGCTGCCGGCGCCGATGATCACTTCGTCTTCGACGATGGCGCCGTCCATGATCGTGCTGCCCATGCCCACCAGGATGCGGTTGCCGAGGGTGCAGCCATGCAACATGACCTTGTGGCCGATGGTCACGTCGTCGCCGATCAGCAGCGGAAAACCGTCGGGGTTGAACGGGCCTGCGTGGGTGATGTGCAGCACGCTGCCGTCCTGCACGCTGGTGCGCGCGCCGATGCGGATGCGGTGCATGTCGCCGCGGATCACGGTCAGCGGCCAGACCGAGCTGTCGTCGCCGATCTCGACATCGCCGATGACCACCGCACTGCGGTCGACGAAGGCGCGTTCGCCGAGCCTTGGCGTGTGTTGCTGGAAGGTGCGGATAGCCATGGATAGCGTTCCTCTCTTGGGCTAATTAGCTGCGGTCGGCGCCGATTGTAATTAAGATGGCCCGGTGTTTCTTCTGCCAAGGTGTCTAACCGTGAGTGCGAACAACCCGCTTCTGCAGTCCTATGACCTGCCGCCCTTCTCGGCTATCCGCGCCGAGCATGTGCTGCCGGCGATCGAACAGATCCTGGCCGACAACCGCAATGCCATTGCCGAAATTCTCAAGACCCAGGGCCAGAACCCGAGCTGGGCCGGGCTGGTGCTGGCCATGGACGAGCTCAACGACCGCCTCGGCGCGGCCTGGAGCCCGGTCAGCCACCTCAACGCCGTGTGCAACAGCGCCGAACTGCGCGAAGCCTACGAGGCCTGCCTGCCGGCCCTGAGCGCCTACGCCACCGAACTGGGGCAGAACCGCGAGCTGTTCCAGGCCTGGGAGGCGCTGGCCGCCAGCCCAGAGGCCGCCGGCTTCGACGTGGCGCAAAAGACCATCATCGAACACGCCCTGCGTGACTTCCGCCTGTCGGGCATCGACCTGCCGCCGGAACAGCAGAAGCGTTACGCCGAAGTGCAGAGCAAGCTCTCCGAGCTGGGCAGCCGTTTCTCCAACCAGCTGCTCGATGCCACCCAGGCCTGGACCAAGCACGTCACCGACGAAGCCGCCCTCGCCGGCCTGACCGACTCGGCCAAGGCGCAGATGGCCGCCGCCGCCCAGGCCAAGGGCCTCGACGGCTGGCTGATCAGCCTGGAATTCCCCAGCTACTACGCGGTGATGACCTACGCCAACGACCGCGCCCTGCGCGAAGAGATCTACGCCGCCTATTGCACCCGTGCCTCCGACCAGGGCCCGAATGCCGGCCAGTTCGACAACGGCCCGGTGATGCACGAAATTCTCGACCTGCGCCAGGAACTGGCCGGTCTGCTCGGCTTCGCCAACTTCGCCGAGCTGAGCCTGGCGACCAAGATGGCCGAGTCCAGCGACCAGGTGCTGAGCTTCCTGCGTGACCTGGCCAAGCGCAGCAAGCCGTTCGCCGCCCAGGACCTGGAACAGCTCAAGGCCTACGCCGCCGAACAGGGCTGCGCCGACCTGAGCAGCTGGGACAGCGGTTACTACGGCGAGAAGCTGCGCGAGCAGCGCTACAGCGTTTCCCAGGAAACCCTGCGTGCCTACTTCCCGATCGACAAGGTGCTGTCCGGCCTGTTCGCCATCGTCCAGCGCCTGTACGGCATCGAGATCGCCGAGCAGAAAGGCTTCGACACCTGGCACCCGGACGTGCGCCTGTTCGAGATCAAGGAAAACGGCCAGCACGTCGGCCGCTTCTTCTTCGACCTCTACGCCCGCGCCAACAAGCGTGGCGGTGCCTGGATGGACGGCGCCCGCGACCGCCGTCGCACTGCCGAAGGTGCGTTGCAGAGCCCGGTGGCCAACCTGGTGTGCAACTTCACCCCGGCTGCTCCCGGCAAGCCGGCGCTGCTGACCCACGATGAAGTGACCACCCTGTTCCACGAGTTTGGTCATGGCCTGCACCACCTGCTGACCCGCATCGAGCATGCTGGTGTCTCCGGCATCAACGGCGTGGCCTGGGACGCAGTGGAACTGCCGAGCCAGTTCATGGAGAACTGGTGCTGGGAGCCGGAAGGCCTGGCGCTGATCTCCGGTCACTACGAAAGCGGCGAGCCGCTGCCCAAGGACCTGCTGGACAAGATGCTGGCGGCGAAGAACTTCCAGTCCGGCCTGATGATGGTGCGCCAGCTGGAGTTCTCCCTGTTCGACTTCGAACTGCACGCCACCCATGGCGACGGCCGCAGCGTGCTGGAAGTGCTCGAAGGCGTGCGCGACGAGGTCTCGGTCATGCGTCCGCCGGCCTACAACCGCTTCCCCAACAGCTTCGCGCACATCTTTGCCGGTGGTTACGCCGCTGGTTACTACAGCTACAAGTGGGCTGAAGTGCTGTCCGCCGATGCCTTCTCGCGCTTCGAGGAAGAAGGCGTGCTCAACGCCGACACCGGCCGCGCCTTCCGTGAGGCGATCCTGGCGCGTGGTGGATCGCAGGCGCCGATGCTGCTGTTCGTCGACTTCCGCGGTCGCGAGCCGTCCATCGACGCCCTGCTGCGCCACAGCGGCCTGAGCGAGGACCTGGCGGCATGACCACGACCAAGAAACGCTTTATCGCCGGGGCGGTCTGCCCGGCGTGCAGCGAGCCGGACAAGCTGATGATGTGGAGCGTGGACGGCACGCCCCATCGCGAGTGCGTCGCCTGCGGCTTCACCGACACCCTCAATGAGCAGGGGCTGTCGGTGCCGAAGGAGCTGGGTACGCGGGTCAACCAGGACGAGCCGAAAGCGCCGAAACCTTCGGTGCAGACGGTGCAGTTCTTCCCTAATCCGAAGTTGAAGAAGCCTTCGGAGTGAGGTTCAGGCCGTCCGGTGATCCACACCGGGCGGCCTGCCAGTTTCTCAAGTGTTCATCCGCCACAAGCTGATATCGCGCAGCGCCACCGGCGTCTCTTCCACTTGAACTCCAAAGCTTCTGTGCAGCGCCTGTCGTGTGCTGTTGTCGATGTTCTGGAAGGACAGGCTCATCGGTGTATTCCCCTCTCCGCGTCGAATGACGAACTTGAAGGCCCATTTGTTCCACTGTTGGTTCGAGAACAGTATCAGCGGAATGATCTGGCCTCCTTCGCTGGTCGGAAAGCTCAGGGTTCCGGCGGATACGGTGCGTTTGTCCACGGGGTTGCCCTGGGCGTCCGTGGCGCGGTGCCAGACACTGATGAAGTACATCCCCGGACCCGCCTCCACGCTTTGCCTGATCGACTGTTCCGCTGGGGCCGAAAGCTGCACCAGGCAGTTCTTGCCTTGTTCATAGGCCACGATGTTGTAGTTGGCCGGATCGTCGACCGCCCAGCCATGCAGATCGCCACTCGCGAAGTCGCCGTTTACCAACAGTTGTTGATCGGTGCTGTTCATCTCAACGATTTCCCTGATGAGAGAAGGAAGGAACGTCGCTTGCGAGCGTCCCTCCTGAGCGTGCTCTGCACAACTGGCAGAAATATCAGGTACGCCGACCGGCTGGCCGGAAAGGGTGGAAGGAGCGGGGAAAGCTGATACTGTATATATAAACAGTATCGAGGCGAGCAGCATGGTCACTCCAACTCCGGTTCGCGGCCGCGGCACCGCGCACAACCCGCACAACCGCTTCGCCCCTAATCGCTCGGTGGCCGAGGACGACGGCTGGTATCAGGAAGTGCCCATGACCCAGGGCACCGAGGTACGCATCGAAACCGCCAAGACCATCATCACCCGCAA
Source organism: Pseudomonas sp. FG98 (assembly GCF_057808595.1). Taxonomy (NCBI): domain Bacteria; kingdom Pseudomonadati; phylum Pseudomonadota; class Gammaproteobacteria; order Pseudomonadales; family Pseudomonadaceae; genus Pseudomonas; species Pseudomonas sp. FG98. Next base: position 23,542 of record NZ_JBMDIJ010000035.1, read on the forward strand.
CAACTCGCCGGACCTGCCCTTCGACCGTTCAATCAACCCCTACCGTGGTTGCGAGCATGGCTGCATCTACTGCTATGCGCGGCCGAGCCATGCCTACTGGGACCTGTCGCCGGGTCTCGACTTCGAAACCAAGCTGATCGCCAAGACCAACGCCGCCGCCGTGCTGGAGCAGCAACTGTCGAAGCCGGGCTATGTCTGCGCGCCGATCAACCTTGGTTCCAACACCGACCCCTACCAACCCATCGAGCGCGAGCAGCAGTTGACCCGGCGCCTGCTGGAGGTGCTGCTGCGCTACCGTCACCCGGTGACCATCGTCACCAAGGGCTCGCTGATCCTGCGTGACCTCGACCTGCTCAGCGAGCTGGCCAAACAGCGCCTGGTGTCGGTGATGATCAGCCTGACCACCCTCGACGACGAGCTCAAGCGCACCCTCGAACCCCGCGCCGCTGCGCCCAAGGCGCGCCTGCGGGCGATCCGGGTGATGCGCGGGGCGGGGATTCCGGTGGGGGTGTTGTGTTCGCCGATGATTCCGATGATCAACGACAGCGAACTGGAGCGCCTGCTCGAAGCCGCCAGCGAGGCAGGCGCATTGAGCGCGGCCTACATGCTGCTGCGCCTGCCGCTGGAAGTGGCGCCGCTGTTCGAGCAGTGGTTGCACGACCACTACCCGCAACGCGCCGCCCATGTTCTCAGCCTGGTTCGCCAGAGCCGTGGCGGCGAGCTGTACGACAGCCGTTTCGGCGCACGGATGCGCGGTGAAGGGGTGTTCGCCGATCTGCTGGCGCAGCGCTTCGACCGGGCCATCCGCCGCTACGGGCTCGATCGCCGGGGTGGCTATGCGCTGGATTGCTCGGCCTTTTGTCCGCCCGGCGGTCAGTTGTCTTTGTTGTAAAAACAATAATGGCCATTGGCGATTAATGCTTTTTTGATATTATGGAGATCCCGCCAAAATCTTCTGGAACGCCCGTTCTAGAGCCTTCTCAATTCAGTTTCAGTTAAGTTTCGACAAGTAGCGTAGGAATTCAGGCAGCCAAAAATGTGATTTGTTGACTACATCTGTAATCCAAGTGACGTAAGCCTGTCTGAATCCAACCCGGTAAAATGGACTTACCTCGAACCTGTCAAAGAGGATGCATCATGTCGAACAAGGAACCCTCTCCGACCGGCCCGGCAGTTACCGAAGCCGAGACTGCCGATGGCGCCCTGAAACACATCGTCGATGGCTTTCTGCGTTTCCATCACGAAGTCTTCCCCGAACAGCAGGAGCTGTTCAAGAAACTGGCCACGGCACAGACGCCACGGGCCATGTTCATTACCTGCGCCGACTCGCGGATCGTTCCCGAACTGATCACCCAGAGCTCCCCTGGCGACCTGTTCGTCACCCGTAACGTGGGTAACGTGGTTCCGCCCTACGGGCAGATGAACGGCGGCGTATCGACGGCGATCGAGTACGCGGTAATGGCGCTGGGCGTGCACCACATCATCATCTGCGGCCACTCCGACTGTGGCGCGATGCGCGCGGTACTCAACCCGCACACCCTGGAGAAGATGCCGACGGTCAAGGCCTGGCTGCGCCACGCCGAAGTGGCCCGCACCGTGGTCGAGGACAACTGCCAGTGCGGCAGCGAGCACGAGAACATGCAGGTCCTGACCCGCGAAAACGTCATCGCCCAACTGCATCACCTGCGCACCCACCCATCGGTGGCTTCGCGCCTGGCGGCTGGCCAGTTGTATATCCACGGCTGGATCTACGACATCGAAACCAGCGAAATCTCCGCCTACGACGCCGCAAGCGACGCCTTCCTGCCGCTGACCCGCGGCGAGCCGATTCCAAGCGCTACCCCGAAAGGCCGTTTCTAAGCCTTTTTCGCGACACCTGAACAACCGCTGACGCAACCCACCACACGGCCGCTTCCCGCGGCCCTGTGGACGGGCGTCGGCTGCCTTTGAAAACGTTTTGATGCCTTGCTGCTGCGTTGGCGGCCTTCGGCTGCCTGCGATTCGGGCAGCGCGCCAACGTCTGCGTGGATGCGGCCGAGGAACGGGCCGGGAAGAACAGGAGAACAGGATGAACATGACGCACTTCAAAGCGGCGCTGCCGCGGGATTTACTGGCTTCGGTGGTGGTGTTCCTGGTGGCGCTGCCGCTGTGCATGGGGATCGCCATCGCTTCCGGCATGCCGCCGGCCAAGGGCCTGATCACCGGCATCGTCGGTGGTCTGCTGGTGGGCTGGCTGGCCGGCTCGCCCTTGCAGGTCAGCGGCCCGGCGGCGGGCCTGGCGGTGCTGGTCTTCGAGCTGGTGCGCCAGCACGGCATGGCCATGCTCGGGCCGATCCTGCTGCTGGCGGGATTGCTGCAATTGCTGGCCGGGCGCTTTCGCCTCGGCTGCTGGTTCCGGGTCACGGCGCCGGCGGTGGTGTACGGCATGCTCGCCGGTATCGGCGTGTTGATCGTGCTGTCCCAGGTGCATGTGATGTTCGACAGTGCACCGCTGCCCTCGGGCCTGGAAAACCTGCTGGGCTTCCCCGCCGTGGTCGGTGAAGCGCTGCCACTGGAGGACGCCGGCAACGGTTGGCAGGCCGGCGCGCTGGGCCTCGGCACCATCGCCGTGATGTGGGCCTGGGAACGCTGGAAGCCGCAGCGCCTGCGCTTCGTGCCCGGTGCCTTGCTGGGTGTGACGGCCATGACCTTGCTGAGCATCGGCCTGGCCTTGCCGGTGAACCGGGTCGAGGTGCCGGCCAACCTGACCGAGGCCATCGACTGGCTCAAGCCTGCCGACCTGATGGCCCTGGCCGACCCGACCCTGCTGGTCGCTGCCTTCGCCCTGGCCTTTATCGCCAGCGCCGAAACCCTGCTCTCGGCGGCGGCGGTGGACCGCATGCACAGCGGCCAGCGCTCGGATTTCGACCGTGAACTCTCGGCGCAAGGCGTCGGCAACATGATCTGCGGCGTGCTCGGTGCCCTGCCGATGACCGGGGTGATCGTGCGCAGCTCGGCCAACGTCCAGGCCGGGGCGAAGACGCGCATGTCGGCGATCTTCCATGGCCTGTGGCTGCTGGCCTTCGTGGTTCTGCTGGGCAGCGTGCTGCAGCAGATTCCGGTGGCGAGCCTGGCCGGCGTGCTGGTGTTCACCGGGGTCAAGCTGGTCGACCTGAAGGCGTTTCGCGGGCTGGGCCGTTATGGGCGCATGCCGATGTTCGTCTACGCCGCGACGGCGCTGGCGATCGTCTTCACCGACCTGCTTACCGGCGTGCTGCTGGGCTTTGCCCTGACTCTGGTGAAGCTGGCGCTGAAGGCGGCGCGGCTGAAGATCAACGTCAGCAGCCTGGCTCGCAAGGGTCATATGGAACTGCGCCTGAGCGGTGCGGCGACCTTCCTCAAGGTGCCGGCGCTGACCCAGGCCCTGGACGGCATTCCGCCGGGCACCACCCTGCATGTGCCACTGGCCAACCTGAGCTACATCGACCATGCCTGCCTTGAGTTGCTGGAGGACTGGGGCCGGGCCAATGCGGCGAATGGCTCGCGCCTGGTGATCGAGTCGCGGCGCTTGAAGCGGCGGGTCGAGGGCCGGGTGCGGACCACGGCGGGACTGGGCGCCTGAGGCGATCCTGACGACCGACGGCACCGACCTGCGCTTCGCGCGGATTGCAGGCGGTGCCATCACTCACCTACTATCAAGAATCAATACCATTTGCATCCTTCCCGCGCGGACCTTCCATGCCTTCCCCTGCCCAGACCCTTTACGTTCGACACTCTCCCTGGCTGCTGCTGTTCCTGCGCCGCCGCCTGGGCAATGGCTGGGATGCCGCGGACCTGTTGCATGACACCTTCCTGCGGGTACTGCGTCGGCCGGTCGAGTTCGACAGCCAGACCGGCGAGCGCTCGTACCTGGCCACCATCGCCAAGGGCCTGTGCATCGATCACTGGCGCCGTGCCCAGTTGGAGAAAGCTTGGCGCGAGAGCCTCGCGGCACAGCCCGAAGCAACCCAGCCGTCTGCCGAGCACACCGCGCTGCTGATCGAAACCCTGGTGGAAGTCGATGCCATGCTGGCGCGCCTGCCGGCCAAGGTGCGCGAGGCGTTTCTCATGGCCCAGGTCGAAGGCATCACCTATGGGGTGATTGCCGAACGGCTGGAGGTCAGCGAGCGCATGGTCAAGAAATACATGGCCCAGGCATTCCTCCATTGCGCCGTGCTCGAAGCCGAGCTCGACGGCTTGCTGGTGGAGTAAGGCGATGCGCGCAGCCCAGGAAAAACTCAGCCATGCCAGCCTCGAACACGCCGCCCAGTGGTACGTGCGCTTGCTCGAAGAAGGCGACCAGCATGGCGTTCGCGAGCAGTGGCAATCCTGGTTCGACCAGCACGCCGAGCACCAGGCGGCCTGGCGCTACATGGAGCGGGTCGGCGAGCGTTTCGCGCCGCTGCGCAGCGAAGGTGAACGCGCTGGCCGGCTGCTGCGCGAGCGCGGCCCGGCACGTCTGGGCCGACGGCAGACGGTGAAGTCGCTGCTGGTGCTGGCGATGGGTTCGATGGCCGGTCTCGGCGGCTGGCAGGTGGCGTCGCGCAATGGCTGGACCGCCGATCTGCACACCGGCACCGGCGAGAACCGCGAAGTCGCCTTGGCCGATGGCAGCACCCTGTGGCTGGGGGCGCAGACGGCGGTCGATACCCGCTTCGATGCGCGCCAGCGCCTGCTCGACCTGCGTTTTGGTGAAGTGCTGCTGCAATCGACGGTGCAGGATCGTCGACCATTGCTCATGGAAACCGGCGCCGGGCTGTTGCAGGTGGCGGCGACGCCGCTGCGCATTGCACTGCGCTATGCCGAAGGCAAGGCGCGGCTCAACGTGTATCAGGGCCAGGTGGAGTTGTTCACCCGCACTGGCACCCGTGCGCTGATCGAGGCTGGCCAGCGCGTCGACTTCACCGCCCTTGCCGTCTCGCCAGCAGCACCGGCCCAGGTTGCCGGTGAGTCCTGGGTACGCAAGCGCCTCAGCGCCGAAGCCATGCCCCTCGCCGATCTGATCGAGGCGCTGGGCCGCTATCGCCCCGGCCATCTTGGCCTGCACCCGCAACTGGCCGGCCTGGCGGTGATGGGCACTTTCCCCCTCGACGACACCGACCACGCCCTGCGTTTGCTGGAAGCGGCGCTGCCGGTGCGGGTCAAGCGCATGACCGACTGGTGGGTGACGGTCGAGCCTGCCTGAAATTTTTTTCGGCGGGCGGTTCCCCTTTTCGCCAGTGGTCCGGTTCAACAGCAGAACCCTCTCATTGACCCCATGAACACAACAGGGACTGCCATGTCGTCGCCCCGCTCCTGCGTGTTGGCCCTCGTGCCGATGACCTTCCTCAGCTTCGCCCCCTTGGCCCTGCTGCCCGCTGCCGTCCAGGCCGCGCAGGCCAGCGCCCGCCTGCAGACCTTCCATGTCGCGGCAGGCAGCTTGAGCAGCGTGCTCAACGATTTCAGCAGCCAGGCCGGGATCTACCTGGCGGGCAGCGACAACCTGGCCGCCGGCAAGCGCAGCGCCGGGCTCGATGGCGAGTACAGCGTCGAGCAGGCGCTGGCGTTGCTACTGACCGGCTCGGGCCTGGTCGCCGTGCCCCAGGGCGCGGGTGGTTATGTGCTGCAGCCGGCGGCGCAAGGCGATGCCATGCAACTGGACGCCACGCTGATCAACAGCCAGGGGCTGGCCAGTGCTAACGGCCAGGACGACAAGGGCTACCGCGCCACCCATTCGGCGGCGGCGAGCAAGACCAGCACCGCGCTGGCCGACACGCCGCGCTCGGTTTCGGTGGTCACCCGCCAGCGCATGGAAGACCAGAAGTCCCAGAGCCTGACCGACGTTCTCGGCTATGTGCCGGGTATCTTCGCCCCGCCGTTCGCTGCCGGTGACGGCCAGGCCGGCGACCTGTTCTTCATTCGCGGTTTCAACGCCACCGACTATGGCTACGGCCTGCTGCGCGATGGCCTGCGGGTCCAGGGCAACCGCTACGACACCACCAGCGAGCCGTACGGCCTGGAGCGTGTCGAGGTGTTCCGCGGGCCGACCTCGATTCTCTACGGCGAAAACGCCCCGGGCGGCGTGGTCAACATGGTCAGCAAGCGCCCCACCGCGCAGTCGCGTGGCGAGGTGCAGCTCAGCTACGGCTCCAACGAACGCCGCCAGTTGGGTATCGACGTGTCCGGGCCGCTGGCGGACAACGCCAATGTGCTCGGCCGTCTGGTGCTGCTCGGACGCAAGTCGGGGACCCAGGTCGATCACCAGCCGGATGACCGGTTGTACATCGCGCCGTCCCTGACCCTGAACCTCGACGAGCGCAACGACCTGACCCTGCTGGCGTCCTACCAGCGCGACCGCACTCTGATGGAGCTGGGCTATCCGGCCGCCGGCACGCTGCTGAACAACCCCAACGGCAAGATCAGCAAGCACGCCCTGCTGGGCAATCCGGACTGGGACAACTTCGAGCGCGAGGTGTGGACCCTGGGCTACGAGTTCCACCATCAGTTCAACGACGACTGGCAGTACCGGCAGAACTCGCGCTACATGCAGTCGCGCATCGACCGCCAGGAAATCTGGCCGGGCAGCCTGAACAACGGCGGTTTCGGCACCACGGTGACCAACACCGCCTATGACCGCTACAACAAGTCGATCGCCTACTCGCTGGACAACCAGGTCGAAGGTCACTTCAACCTCGGTGCCCTGGAGAACACCCTGCTGGTCGGTGCCAGCCTCGATCGCACCTCGTTCAACCAGGACTGGAACGCCGGCTTCGGCGGCACGGTGAATGTGTTCAACCCGGTCTATACCGGTGATCCGGTGACCTCGACGCGGGTTCAGGACGCACTGCTGGAACAGACCATGTACGGCTTCTACAGCCAGATCCAGACGCGCCTGGACAACTGGGTGATGCTCCTCGGCGGGCGCTACGACCGGGTCAACAGCGAGTACCGTAACCGTCGTGGCACCCTCAATGCCGCGGCCGACCTCGACTACTGGGATGGCCAGTTCACCTGGCAGACCGGCCTGATGTACCAGTTCGACAATGGTGTCTCGCCCTACGTCAGTTACTCCACCGCCTACAACCCGACCCAGCAGGTGTCGAGCGCTTCCGGCCCGCTGGATCCGACCCTCAGCGAGCAGTACGAAGTGGGGGTGAAGTTCGAGCCGAGCGGCTGGAACACCCTGATCAGCGCCTCGGTCTACGACCTGCGCAAGAAGGACGACTCGCTGTACGACAGCGCCACCGGCGATTACCGCAATGTCGGCCGCAGTCGGGCCAAGGGCGTCGAGCTGGAGCTGAACAGCGATATCACCGACAACGTCAACGTCACGGCGGCCTACACCTACACCGACTCGAAGGTGACCAAGGATGTGGCCGGATCGTTGCTGGAAGGCCATCAGGTCACCGGCGTGCCGCGCAACCAGGCGTCGGTCTGGGGCACCTACCGCTTCCTCGACGGACAGCTCAAGGGGCTGAAAGTGGGCGCGGGCGTGCGCCATTTCGACAGCACCTTCGCGTACACCAGCCCGTCGCTGTACGGCAAGCTGGATACCGGCGATGTGACTCTGGTGGATGCCACCGTGGGTTATCAGCTGAATGCGCATTGGTCGGCGGAAGTGAATGCGCGCAACCTGTTCGACCAGGAGTACGTGGCCGGTTGCAACAATGCCGGGCGGTGCTATTGGGGGGAGGAGCGGACGCTTCTCGGGACGGTCAGTTACAACTGGTGAAGCCTATCGCTGGCAAGCCAGCTCCCACAGGTCTTGTGTCTGGCCTGGGTCCTGAGGCTGGCCCGGAACCCTGTGGGAGCCGGCTTGCCGGCGATGAGGCCATCAGCCAATCAGGCAGTCTGTTCCTGGCTCAGTTCCAGCCCCACGCCCAGTTGGCGGGACAGGCAAGGCCAGCGTTTCCAGGCAGCTCCGGTGGCGGGGCTGCTGAGTTTCTCGCGATAAATCTCCACCGACTCCAGGGCGAAGCTCTCATCGTCGAGCATGTTGTCCAGCGAGTGATGCACCACCTCGTCGAGCTGGTTGGCGAATTCTTCGCCGATCAGCTGGTGGGCGATCAGGTTGGCAACCGTGGTGTCCAGGGGGATCAGCGGTTGCTGGAAATGCTTGATGTACAGGTCGTTGACTTCTTCCACCAGGCGGTGGGCCAGGTACGCTTCGTCCAGCAGACAGTCCAGGCCGACATGGCCGTCCATGATCTGCGGCGGGCTGATGAAATAGTGCTCGGCGATTTTCAGCACCGGTTTGATCTGCGATTCGATCCCCGCTTCGCGGGCAACGGCATTGGCGGCTTCCAGCAGCTCGGGCACCTGATCGATGTAAGCGTTGACGAAACGATTCAACGCACCCTGGGCATCTTGCTCGGGCAGTTGGATCAGCGGATGAAGGTGTGGCAATTGCACAGCAAGTTGTTGTTTGAGTTGGCCGGTTCGGGCCTCGTGTTCTTGTGCTTTGGTGATCTGCTCGCGCAATGCGGCAATGTTCATGACAACTCCAGGGACAGCCAGTGACAAACGGAAACCACTAAATTAGTCCTATTTTGCTATTCGCTAAGATCCATTTCTCATAAGTCTTATGTCGTTTTACTCGCTTGCGTTATATCAATGTGCCATCAGCCTTATAAGTCAATGTCTTACACGCATTTGCGCTGATCGCTTAGTCGTCTGAAGGCCTTTTCCGCCGCGTCGTTGCGCGCTTTCGACCCCTGTCTATACTCCGGTTTGAGTGAAATCTGGCTGATGAGGCCCGCCTGAAGTGCAGCGGGGGGCCGTCGTCAAAGTCCGCAGTCTTGACGCCGTGCCCCCTGCCGTAGGCCCCGCCTCCGGGATAACAAGAACGATAAGGGGAACCCGCAATGAAGCGACATCCACATGTCTGGATGGGGCTGCTGCTGTGGTCGTTGATCGCTCCGGCGCAGGCCGCCTGGACCGTGAACATGGCCCCGGGGGCGACCGAAGTCAGCAACGCCGTGTTCGACCTGCACATGACCATCTTCTGGATCTGCGTGGTGATCGGCCTCGTGGTATTCGGCGCGATGTTCTGGTCGATGATCGTCCACCGCCGCTCCACCGGCCAGCAGCCGGCGCACTTCCACGAGCACACCTGGGTGGAAATCCTCTGGACCGTGGTGCCCTTCCTGATCCTTGTGGTCATGGCCATCCCGGCGACCAAGACCCTGATCGATATCTACGATGCCAGCGAGTCGGACGTGGATATCCAGGTCACCGGCTACCAGTGGAAATGGCATTACAAGTACCTGGGCCAGGACGTCGAATTCTTCAGCAACCTGGCCACGCCCGCCGAACAGATCCACGGCAAGGCGCCCAAGGACGAGCATTACCTGCTTGAAGTCGACCAGCCGCTGGTGCTGCCGGTGGGCGCCAAGGTGCGCTTCCTGGTCACCGCTGCCGACGTCATCCATTCCTGGTGGGTGCCGGCCTTCGCGGTCAAGCGCGACGCCATCCCCGGCTTCGTCAACGAGGCCTGGACCCGCATCGAGAAACCCGGCATCTACCGCGGCCAGTGCACCGAGCTGTGCGGCAAGGACCACGGCTTCATGCCGGTGGTGGTCGAGGTCAAGTCCAAGGAGGACTACGCGGCCTGGCTCGACGAGCGCAAGGCCGAGGCGGCCAAGCTCAAGGAGCTGACCAGCAAGGAATGGACCCTGCAGGAACTGGTGGAGCGTGGCGACAAGGTCTACCACACCACCTGCGTCGCCTGTCACCAGGCGGAAGGCCAGGGCCTGCCGCCGATGTTCCCGGCGCTGAAGGGCTCGAAGATCGCCACCGGGCCCAAGGAAGATCACCTGAGCATCGTGTTCCACGGCAAGCCTGGCACCGCCATGGCCGCTTTCGGCAAGCAGCTCTCGGAAGTCGACATCGCTGCGGTCGTCACCTATGAACGCAACGCCTGGGGCAACAACAAGGGCGACATGGTCACGCCGAAAGACGTGCTGGCGATCAAACAGGCGGAAAGCAAATGAGCCGGTTTTCAGGAGACAGGACATGAGCACAGTGATCGACGACCACGGTCATGCCGGGCATGACCACGCCCATGGCCCGGCCAAGGGCCTGATGCGCTGGGTACTGACGACCAACCACAAGGACATCGGCTCGATGTACCTGTGGTTCGCCTTCTGCGCCTTCCTGCTGGGCGGCTCGTTCGCCATGGTGATCCGCGCCGAGCTGTTCCAGCCCGGCCTGCAGATCGTCCAGCCGGAATTCTTCAACCAGATGACCACCATGCACGGCCTGGTGATGGTGTTCGGCGCGGTGATGCCGGCCTTCGTCGGCCTGGCCAACTGGATGATCCCGCTGATGATCGGCGCGCCGGACATGGCCCTGCCGCGGATGAACAACTTCAGCTTCTGGCTGCTGCCGGCGGCCTTCGCGCTGTTGGTGTCGACCCTGTTCATGCCCGGTGGGGGGCCGAACTTCGGCTGGACGTTCTATGCGCCGCTATCCACCACCTACGCCCCGGAAAGCGTGACCTTCTTCATCTTCGCCATCCACCTCATGGGCATCAGTTCGATCATGGGGGCGATCAACGTCATCGCCACCATCCTCAACCTGCGCGCCCCCGGCATGACCCTGATGAAGATGCCGCTGTTCGTCTGGACCTGGCTGATCACCGCGTTCCTGCTGATCGCGGTGATGCCGGTGCTGGCCGGGGTGGTGACCATGATGCTGATGGATATCCACTTCGGCACCAGCTTCTTCAGCGCCGCCGGTGGCGGTGACCCGGTGCTGTTCCAGCACGTGTTCTGGTTCTTCGGCCATCCCGAGGTGTACATCATGATCCTGCCCGCCTTCGGTGCGGTCAGCTCGATCATCCCGGCGTTCTCGCGCAAGCCGCTGTTCGGCTACACCTCGATGGTCTACGCCACCGGGGCGATCGCCTTCCTGTCGTTCATCGTCTGGGCCCACCACATGTTCGTGGTCGGCATCCCGGTGGTGGGCGAGCTGTTCTTCATGTACGCCACCATGCTGATCGCCGTGCCCACCGGGGTGAAGGTGTTCAACTGGGTGAGCACCATGTGGGAGGGCTCGCTGACCTTCGAGACGCCGATGCTGTTCGCCGTGGCCTTCGTCATCCTGTTCACCATCGGCGGTTTCTCCGGGTTGATGCTGGCGATCGCTCCGGCGGACTTCCAGTACCACGACACCTATTTCGTGGTCGCCCACTTCCACTATGTGCTGGTGCCCGGGGCGATCTTCGGCATCTTCGCCTCGGCCTACTACTGGTTGCCCAAGTGGACCGGGCACATGTACGACGAAACCCTCGGCAAGCTGCATTTCTGGCTGTCTTTCGTCGGCATGAACCTGGCGTTCTTCCCGATGCACTTCGTCGGCCTGGCCGGCATGCCGCGGCGGATCCCGGACTACAACCTGCAGTTCGCCGATTTCAACATGATCAGCTCCATCGGCGCCTTCATGTTCGGCACCACGCAGTTGCTGTTCCTGTTCATCGTCATCAAGTGCATCCGCGGCGGTACGCCTGCGCCGGCCAAGCCGTGGGATGGCGCCGATGGCCTGGAGTGGACGATTCCGTCGCCTGCGCCGTACCACACCTTCCAGACGCCACCGGAAGTGAAATAAAGGAGGGCCGCGGTGATGAGCGAGGGCATCTCGATCAAGCGCCTGGTCAGCCGCCTGCTGTTGCTGGCGGTGGTGATGTTCGCCTTCGGCTTCGCCCTGGTGCCGATCTACGACGTGATGTGCCGGGCGTTCGGCATCAACGGCAAGACCGGCGGCCAGTACGAGGGGACGCAGGTGGTGGATCCGGCGCGTTCGGTGAAGGTGCAGTTTCTCTCGACCAACGCCATCGACATGGTCTGGGACTTCTATTCCACCGCCGACCAGATCGACGTCAATCCGGGGGCGGTGAACCAGATGATCTTCGTCGCCCACAACCCCACCGACAAACCCATGACCGCCCAGGCCATCCCGAGCATCTCGCCGGCCGAGGCGGCGGCGTACTTCCACAAGACCGAATGCTTCTGCTTCAGCCAGCAGGTGCTGCAGCCGGGTGAGCGCATCGAAATGCCGGTGCGCTTCATCGTCGACCGCGACCTGCCCAAGGATGTGAAACACCTGACCCTTGCCTACACGCTGTTCGATATCACCGCTCGCCAGCCGCCGGTGGCCCATGTGGCTGCCACCAACCCGCAGAGCGCCCGATAAGGAGAACAATTCATGGCCTCTCACGATCACTACTACGTACCGGCGCAAAGCAAGTGGCCGATCATCGCCACCATCGGCATGTTCATCACGGTGTTCGGCCTCGGCACCTGGTTCAACGACCTCAAGGCCGGGCGCGACTCCCACGGGCCGCTGATCTTCTTCGTCGGCGCGCTGTTCCTGGCCTACATGCTGTTCGGCTGGTTCGGCGCGGTGATCAAGGAAAGCCACGCCGGTCTGTACAGCCCGCAGATGGACCGCTCGTTCCGCTGGGGCATGTCGTGGTTCATCTTTTCCGAGGTGATGTTCTTCATCGCCTTCTTCGGTGCGCTGTTCTACGTGCGTCACCTGGCCGGGCCGTGGCTTGGCGGCGAAGGGGCGAAAGGCGTGGCGCACATGCTCTGGCCGAACTTCGAGTTCACCTGGCCGCTGCTGCATACGCCGGATCCGAAGCTGTTCCCGCCGCCCAAGGAAGTGATCGACCCTTGGCACCTGCCGCTGATCAACACCATCCTGCTGGTCAGCTCCAGCGTGACCATCACCATCGCCCACCATGCCCTGCGCAAGGACCATCGCGGCCCGCTGAAATTCTGGCTGGCGCTGACCGTGGCGCTGGGCATCGCCTTCCTCATCCTGCAGGCCTACGAGTACCACGAGGCCTACACCCAGCTGGGGCTGACCCTGGGTTCGGGGATCTACGGCGCGACTTTCTTCATGCTCACCGGCTTCCACGGTGCCCACGTGACCATGGGCACCCTGATTCTCTTTGTGATGCTGATGCGGATTCTGAAGGGCCACTTCAACCCGGAAAAGCACTTCGGCTTCGAGGCGGCCAGCTGGTACTGGCACTTCGTCGATGTGGTCTGGGTCGGGCTGTTTATCTTCGTCTACGTGCTGTAGCGGGAGGGATTACCAGGGCGCGTGGGAGACCAGCTGGCCGCTGAGAAAACCCCAGGTGATCAGGCCCAGGGTCACGGCGGCCAGGCAGACGCGAACGGTCAGGGCCTTGAGCAGGCGGGTGGAGTGCCCGTCGTCCTTGACCAGGAACACCAGGCCGCTGAACAGGCTGGCGATGGTAGCCAGCAACATCACAACGATCGCGGCTTTGAGCATGGCGACATCTCCGGGGGACGTGATGCATTTCAGTATAGCGACAGCCCCCGCGGGGGCCCGATGAGAGCCTTTCGCCCCGGCCTGGTGCCGACCCTGGTGGTGCTGGCGCTGCTGCCGGTGCTGGTCGGCCTGGGGTTCTGGCAGCTCGGCCGAGCCGAGCAGAAGCGCGCGCTGCTCAATGTGTATGCCGAGCGCGAAGTCGAGACGCCGCTGGCGGCCGGGCAATTGCTGGCGGAGCAGGCCGATCCGGCCTATCGCCGTGTCCATCTGCGCGGTCATTTCGACGTCCAGCACAGCCTGCTGCTGGACAGCCGCATGCGCGACGGCCAGGCCGGGGTCGAACTGCTGCAACCCTTCCTCGATGAGCCCAGCGGGCACTGGTGGCTGGTCAATCGCGGCTGGCTGCCGTGGCCGGACCGGCGGGTGCCGGTGAGCTTCGACACGCCTGCGTCCAGCCTGGACCTGATCGCCTGGGTCTATATCGCCCCCGGCGCCAGCTTCCTGTTGCGCGCCGATGCGCCGGATGGCGACTTCCCGCGGCTGCTCAACACGGCCGAACCGGCGCACCTCTGGCAACAACTGGCCCGCGACGGCTACGACCACGAACTGCGCCTGGAACCGGGCCCGGCCAGCTACCGGGTGGACTGGCCGCTGGTGCCCCTCGGCCCGGAAAAACACCTGGGCTACGCCGTGCAATGGTTCGCCCTGGCGACGGCCCTGATCGCGCTTTACCTCTACTTCGGTTGGCATCGACACAATAAAAAGGAGAAAGACCATGGGAGCCACCACAGGTCCACTCGACATGTCTGACGGCAAGGCGCCGCGCGGTCGCGCCAAGGGGCGGCTGCAACTGATCCTGATTCTGCTGGTGGTGATCGGGCCGATGCTGCTCGCCACCGGCATGTACAAGCTGAAGTTCTGGGTGCCGGAGGGGCGCAGCTACCACGGCGAGATGATCGGCGATGGCCGCAGCCTCGCCGATCTTGGCGTGCCGACCGACGGGGAGCGCTGGCAATTGCTGGTCAGCGCGCCGAAGGACTGCGCCGTGGATTGCCAGCAACTGGTGTACCTGGCCCGGCAGATCAATATCGGCCTGGGCCGCGACGCCAGCCGCGCCGGTCATGCGCTGGCCAGTGTCGAGCCGGTGACTGGCGAGTATCTGGCCAGGCTGGAAAGCGAATACCCGCAGCTTCAGCGCTATCCGCTGGACGCCACCCGCTACGGTGCGGTCGCGCCGAATCGCAGCGAGGCGCAGCTGTGGATCGTCGACCCCCACGGCAATCTGGTGCTGCGCTATGACGCGCGGGTCAAGGGCAAGGATGTGCTCAACGACCTGCGCCACCTGCTCAAACTGTCCAATATCGGCTAGGAGCCCGCCATGACCCGTCCCGGATATCGCCTCGCCGTATTCGCCACCGGACTGGCGTTGCTGGTGGTGCTGCTCGGCGCCTACACCCGCCTGACCCACGCCGGCCTCGGCTGCCCCGACTGGCCGGGCTGCTACGGCTTTATCAGCGTGCCCAAGACCGAGGCGCAACTGGCCCATGCCGAGCTGCATTTCCCGGATTCGCCGGTGGAGGCGCACAAGGGCCGCAACGAGATGGTCCACCGCTATTTCGCCGGGACCCTGGGCCTGGTGATCGCCATGCTCGCAGTGCAGGCGCTGCGCCGCCACGGTCGCGACGGGCAGCCCTATCGCCTGCCGCTGCTGGTGTTGGGCGTGGTGTTCATGCAGGCGGCCTTCGGCATGTGGACGGTGACCTTGCAGCTCTGGCCGCAGGTGGTCACGGCCCATCTATTAGGCGGGTTCGCCACCTTGAGCCTGTTGTTTCTGCTGAGCCTGCGATTATCCCGCGCCTATATGCCGCTGCCCGGCCTGCCGCGCCGGGTGCGGCGGCTGGCGGCGGTGGCGCTGATGCTGGTGATCGGGCAGATCGCCCTGGGCGGCTGGGTCAGCGCCAACTATGCGGCGGTGGCCTGCATCGACTTGCCGACCTGCCATGGTGAATGGTGGCCGCAAGCGGACTTCGCCAACGGCTTCCACCTGACCCAGCATATCGGCCCCAACTACCTTGGCGGCCAGCTCGACAGCGAGGCGCGTACCGCCATCCATATCACTCACCGCCTCGGCGCCCTGATCGTGACCTGCGTGCTGCTGGCCCTGGCCTGGCAACTGCACCGGGTCGGCTTGCGACGCCTGGCGAAACTGGTGGTCGCGGCGCTGTTGGTGCAGGTCAGCCTGGGCATCAGCAATGTGCTGTTCCACCTGCCGCTGGCGGTGGCCGTGGCCCATAACGCCGGGGGCGCCGGGTTGTTGCTGACCATGGTCCTGGTCAACTACCGCACCCGCCTGGCCATGCAGCCGCGGGCGCGCCGGGTCAGCATCGGCTGGCGCCTTACCCCGCTGCGCCTGGCCGGTGACGTTCATTATCTGGGAGACAATCCATGGCAGCGCTTCTGAGTCAAAGCCAGGCCCGCGCCGGCTGGCGTGACTACCTGGAACTGACCAAGCCCAAGGTGGTGGTGCTGATGCTGATCACCTCGCTGGTCGGCATGTTCCTCGCCACCCGTGCCGGCGTGCCCTGGACCATCCTGCTGTTCGGCAACCTTGGTATAGGCCTGTGTGCCGGGGCGGCGGCGGCGGTCAACCATGTGGTGGACCGGCGTATCGATGCGCTGATGGCTCGTACCCACAAGCGTCCGCTGGCGGAAGGCCGGGTCGCGCCGGTGCCGGCGCTGCTGTTCGCCCTGCTGCTGGCGCTGCTGGGTATGGCCATGCTGCTGACCTTCACCAACCCCCTCACTGCCTGGCTGACCCTGGCCTCGCTGCTCGGCTACGCGGTGGTCTACACAGGTTTTCTCAAGCGCGCCACGCCGCAGAACATCGTGATCGGCGGCCTGGCCGGTGCGGCGCCGCCGCTGCTGGGCTGGGTCGCGGTCAGCGGTCACCTGAGTGCCGAGCCGTTGCTGCTGGTGCTGATCATCTTCGCCTGGACCCCGCCGCACTTCTGGGCCCTGGCCATCCATCGCAAGGCCGAGTACGCCAAGGCGGATATCCCGATGCTGCCGGTGACCCACGGCGAGCATTACACCAAGGTGCACATCCTGCTCTACACCTGCGTATTGCTTGCGGTGAGCCTGTTGCCGTTTGCCATTCACATGAGTGGGCCGCTCTATCTGGCCTGCGCGGTGCTGCTGGGGCTGCGCTTCCTGCAGTGGGCCTGGGTGTTGTACCGTGGCGTTCGACCGCACGCCGCGATCAAGACCTTCAAGTACTCTGTCTGGTACCTGTTCCTGCTCTTTATCGCCCTGCTCCTGGACCACTACCTGTTGCTGAATCTATGACCCGAACCCAGAAAACCGTCTTTATCCTCGTCGCCCTGGTCGCATTGATTCTCGGGCTTACCATCAACAAGGTGCTCAACGGCCGTGGCCAGGGCAACCCGACCGAGCTGATCGATGCCGGCATCATCCTCCTGCCGCAGAGCCGTGCGGTGCCCGAGCTGGAAATGAACGACGAGAACGGCCAGCCGGTGCGGGTCGATCAGTTGAAGGGCAAGTGGTCGCTGGTGTTCTTCGGCTACACCTTCTGCCCGGACATCTGCCCGACCACCCTCGCGCAATTGCGCCAGGTGAAGAGCGAGCTGCCGAAAGAGGCGGTGGAGCGCATGCAGGTGGTGCTGGTCAGCGTTGACCCGAACCGCGACACGCCGGCGCAGCTCAAGCAGTACCTGGGGTATTTCGACAAGGATTTCCGCGGCCTGACCGGCTCGCTGGAGGCGACCCAGAAACTGGCCAATGCCCTGAGCATTCCGTTCATTCCGGCGGATACCAGCAAACCGGGGTACACCGTGGATCACAGCGGCAACCTGGCCTTGATCGGACCGGATGGGGCTCAGCGGGGGTTTGTGCGGGCGCCGTTCAACAACCAGAAGCTGGTGGCGCAATTGCCGGGGTTGGTGAAGCGGGACTAAGGCGGGGGATTTTGCTTTGCTCTTGAGGGCCTCATCGCCGGCAACGCCGGCTCCCACAGGTATCGAGGACACCCCGGAACCTTGTGGGAGCTGGCATTGCCAGCGATGAGGCCTTCAGCAGCGATAGAGAGCTATCAGAACGCTGGAATCACCGCGCCCTTGTACTTCTCGTTGATGAACTGCTTCACCTCTGGCGAGTGCAGGGCACCGACCAGTTTCTTCAGCGCATCCGAGTCCTTGTTGTCAGGACGGGCGACCAGGATGTTCACGTAAGGCGAATCATCACCTTCGATGAATAGCGCATCTGCCTTCGGGTTCAGCTTGGCTTCGATCGCGTAGTTGGTGTTGATCAGCGCCAGGTCGACCTGGGTCAGCACGCGCGGCAGGGTGGCGGCTTCCAGTTCGCGGATCTTCAGGCCTTTCGGGTTCTCGGCGATGTCCTTCGGCGTCGACAGGATGTTGGCCTTGTCCTTCAGGGTGATCAGGCCGGCCTTCTGCAGCAGCAACAGGGCGCGACCGCCGTTGGTGGCGTCGTTGGGGATGACCACGTTGGCGCCCGACGGGATCTCGGCCAGGGTCTTGAACTTGCTCGAATAGGCGCCCAGTGGCTCCAGGTGCACGCCGGCGATGCTCACCAGGTTGGTGCCCTTGCCCTTGTTGAACTCATCCAGGTACGGCTGGTGCTGGAAGAAGTTGGCGTCCAGGCGCTTCTCGGCAACCTGTACGTTGGGCTGGATGTAGTCGGTGAAGACCTTCACTTTCAGGTCCACGCCTTCCTTGGCCAGGGTCGGCTTGACGAATTCGAGGATCTCCGCGTGCGGCACCGCGGTGGCGGCGACGCTCAGGGTTTCTGCCGCATTGGCAGAGATGGCCGCGAAGGCGGCGA
Organism: Pseudomonas sp. FG98; assembly: GCF_057808595.1. Classification (NCBI taxonomy): domain Bacteria; kingdom Pseudomonadati; phylum Pseudomonadota; class Gammaproteobacteria; order Pseudomonadales; family Pseudomonadaceae; genus Pseudomonas; species Pseudomonas sp. FG98. Next base: position 41,701 of record NZ_JBMDIJ010000035.1, read on the forward strand.
CGGCAGCAAGCAGTTTTTTCATTCCATCACTCCTTGAGGGGACCGTCCGGCCCCCGCTGTGTCGGTCACGCCGACCCTTATTTACGGGAAAAATGTACGACCAGTTTGTCGCCGACGCTTTGCAGAACTTGAACCAGGATCAGCAACAGGACCACGGTGACGACCATCACGTCAGTTTGGAAACGCTGGTAGCCGAAGCGGATCGCCAGGTCGCCGAGACCGCCCGCGCCGACCACACCGGCCATGGCGGTGTAGGACACCAGGGTGATGGCGGTGACGGTGATGGCGGCGAAGATGCCCGGACGGGCTTCCGGCAGCAGGGCATTGATGATGATCTGGCGGGTGCTGGCGCCCATCGACTGGGTCGCCTCGATGATGCCGCGGTCCACCTCGCGCAGGGCGGTCTCGACCAGGCGGGCGAAGAACGGCGTGGCACCCACCACCAGCGGCGGAATGGCGCCGGCCACGCCCAGCGAGGTGCCGGTGATCAACACGGTGATCGGGATCATCACGATCAGCAGGATGATGAACGGCAGCGAACGCAGGATGTTGACGATCAGCGACAGCACCGCGTAGATGCCCTTCTGCTCGAACATCTGCCGCGGGCCGAACATGAACAGCAGCACGCCCAGCGGCAGGCCGAGCAGCACGGTGAAGAACAGCGAGCCGAACAGCATGATGAAGGTGTCGCCGGTGGCCAGCCAGATCTCGGACCAGTCGACGTTGGCGAAGAAATTCAGGGCGTCCATCAGCGCAGTACCTCCATATGAACGTCAGCCGCGGCGAAGCGGGCGAAGGCGGCGTCCATGTCGCCGCCGGTGACGGCCAGGGTCAGTTGCCCGTAGGGGGTGTCCTTGATGCGGTCGATGCGACCGGCCAGGATGCTGTAGTCGACGCCCGTCTCGCGGGCCACGGTGCCCAGCAGCGGCGCGTAGGTGGCGTCGCCCTGGAAGGTCAAGCGCACGATGCGGCCTGGGACATGGGCGAAGTCGTCGCGCTGTTCGGCTTCGTCGACCTGTTCGTCTTCCTGGACGAAACGCTTGGTGGTCGGGTGCTTCGGATGCAGGAACACCTCGGCCACCGGCCCTTGCTCGACGATCTGCCCGGCGTCCATCACCGCAACCTGGTCGCAGACCCGGCGGATCACGTCCATTTCATGGGTGATCAGGACGATGGTCAGGTTCAGCTCGCGGTTGATCTCCGCCAGCAGTTGCAGGACCGAGGCAGTGGTCTGCGGGTCGAGGGCGCTGGTGGCCTCGTCGCACAGCAGGATCTTCGGCCGGGTCGACAGGGCGCGGGCGATGCCGACGCGCTGCTTCTGCCCGCCGGACAGTTGCGCCGGGTACTTCTTCGCATGCTCGGACAGGCCGACGCGTTGCAGCAGTTCGGCGACCCGCGCGTCGATTTCCTTGCGCGACAGCTCGCCGGCCAGGGTCAGCGGCAGGCCGACGTTGTCGGCGACGGTCTTGGAGGCGAGCAGGTTGAAGTGCTGGAAGATCATCCCGACCTGCTGGCGGAAGCTGCGCAGCTGGCTGGCGTCGAAGGCGGTGACGTCTTCGCCGTCGACGATGATCTTGCCGCCGCTCGGGGCTTCGAGGCGGTTGATCAGGCGCAGCAGGGTGCTTTTGCCGGCACCGGAGTGGCCGATCAGGCCGAACACCTGGCCGTTGTCGATGCTCAGACTCGTGGGGTGCAGCGCGGGAATGTCCCTACCGGCGACGCGGTAGGTCTTGTGGACTTGTTGGAACTCGATCACGTAGCGAACCTTGTGGGGCGCATGGGAATGGGGTCAGCGGTTAGCCGGTCGCGCATTTTAGCCTGTTCGTTTAGAGGTTCTTAGCATTTATTTCGTAATCGACCAATGCAGCAGGCATAACGCGATCAGTGGTCGCGATCTCCGATTGAACGCCCGCAGCGCCCTCCCAGTCACTAACTCACAAGCCCTCGACGGGCGCCCGTGAAGACTGATGAGGACCGCAGACCATGCCCAGCAAGAAGAACGCGCCCCGGGAAAGCCAGCTCGCCGGGGTCGATACGCCGGATCGTGCCAACACCAATGCCAAGCTGCAAAGCCTGGAGAACGTGCGCAGCGACGCCACCGGCCAGGCCCTGCGCACCAACCAGGGGGTTAAGGTTGCCGACAACCAGAACAGCCTCAAGGCCGGTGCCCGCGGTCCGTCGCTGCTGGAAGACTTCATCATGCGCGAGAAGATCACGCATTTTGACCACGAGCGGATTCCGGAGCGCATCGTCCATGCCCGTGGCTGCGGGGCCCACGGTTACTTCCAGTCCTATGGCAAGCATGCCGAACTGACCAAGGCCGGCTTTCTCCAGGATCCGGAGAAGATCACCCCGGTGTTCGTGCGCTTCTCCACCGTGCAGGGGCCGCGCGGCTCGGGCGATACAGTGCGCGATGTGCGCGGTTTTGCGGTGAAGTTCTTCACCGATGAGGGCAACTTCGACCTGGTCGGTAACAACATGCCGGTGTTCTTCATCCAGGACGCGATCAAGTTTCCCGACTTCGTCCACGCGGTGAAACCCGAGCCGCACAACGAGATCCCCACTGGCGGCAGCGCCCACGATACGTTCTGGGACTTCGTTTCGCTGGTGCCGGAGTCGGCGCATATGGTGATCTGGGCCATGTCCGACCGGGCCATCCCGAAAAGCCTGCGGACCATGGAAGGCTTTGGCGTGCACACCTTCCGCCTGATCAATGCCGAGGGCGTGGCCAGCTTCGTCAAGTTTCACTGGAAGCCCAAGCAGGGCGTGCTATCGCTGCTGTGGGACGAAGCGCAGAAGCTGGCCGGCAAGGACACCGACTACCATCGCCGTGATCTGTGGGACGCCATCGAAACCGGCAACTACCCGGAATGGGAACTGGGCGTGCAGGTCATCCCGGAAGCCGACGAGCACAAGTTCGATTTCGACCTGCTCGATCCGACCAAGCTGATTCCCGAGGAGCTGGTACCGGTCACGCCGCTGGGCAAGATGGTGCTCAACCGTAATCCGGACAACTTCTTTGCCGAGGTCGAGCAGGTGGCTTTCTGTCCCGGGCATATCGTGCCGGGTATCGATTTCACCAACGACCCGCTGCTGCAGGGCCGGCTGTTTTCCTATACCGACACGCAGATCAGCCGCCTGGGCGGGCCGAACTTCCACGAGATCCCGATCAACCGGCCGATCGCGCCGAACCACAGCGGTCAGCGCGACGCCATGCACCGGGTCACCATCGACAAGGGCCGCGCGGCCTACGAGCCCAACTCCATCGATGGCGGCTGGCCGAAGGAAACCCCGCCGGCGGCGCGGGATGGCGGTTTCGAGTCGTACCAGGAGCGTATCGACGCGCACAAGATCCGCCAGCGCAGCGAGTCGTTCGGCGATCATTTTTCCCAGGCACGGCTGTTTTTCCACAGCATGAGCGCCCACGAGCAGGACCATATCGTCAACGCCTACAGCTTCGAGCTGGGTAAGGTCGAGCGCGAGCATATCCGGGTGCGTGAGGTGAACGAGATCCTCGCCAATATCGACCTGGAGCTGGCGGCGAAAGTGGCGGCCAAACTAGGTCTGCCGGCGCCCAAGGCCGGTACTGTCGAGGTGCCGAAGCTGTCGCTCAAGGCTTCGCCAGCGCTGAGCCAGATGAAGCATCCGGGCGAAGGCATCAAGGGGCGCAAGGTGGCGCTGCTGGTGGCGGATGGTGTCGATGCTGGATTACTCGACAAGCTGGTCAAGGCGCTGGAGGCCGAGAGCTTGCAGATCAAGGTGCTTGGCCCCAGCTCGGCGCCGGTGAAGACCTCGGGCGGCAAGACCCTGGCGGTGGACGCGTCGATGGAGGGGCTGTCGTCGGTGGCGTTCGATGCGGTCTGGGTGGCGGGTGGCAAGGGCGTGCTTGAGGCGCTGAAAGCGGATGGCGTGGCGGTGCACTTCGTGCTGGAAGCCTACAAGCATCTCAAGCCGCTGGGTGGTCATGGCGACGCGCAGGGCTGGTTCGACAGCCTGAATCTGAAGGCCGACAGTGGTTTGCTCAGCGGCAATGATGCGAAAGCCATCAAGGCCTTTATCAAGGCTATCGGCAAGCATCGGGTGTGGGAGCGGGAGGCGGCGGCGAAGGTGATTCCGGCCTGATGGTGTAAGTTCGGGCCTCATCGCCGGCAACGCCGGCTCCCACAGGGTTCTGCGGTGTAAGCGATCCTTGTGGGAGCCGGCGTTGCCGGCGATGAGGCCCTCAGCAACACCACATCAGCTATCGGTGCGCTTCGGGGTCAGCACCACCTGCGCCGGCTGGCTGCGGTGGATTTCATGGCGCTGTTGCAGGTCGAAGGACGGGTCGCGCTTGGTTACCCGCTTGCTCAGCAAGGTCGACAACCATGGGTAGTCGGCAGTACGCGGCACCTGGAAGACCACTTCGCACTGGTAATTCACTACGTCGCTGGCGATATCGTCGAGCTGGCGACGCAGCTTGCCGATATCGCGGATATCCAGGGCGATCACCGTGCTCGGCGCAGTGGGGTCGATCAGCCTGGCCTTGGGCTTGGCTTCCGCCGCTTTCAGTGCAGCTTCGGCCCGATCCAGCTCGGCCTTGCGCGCCTGGGCGATGGCGCCGTTGACCCCGCCGGTCAGCGCCGGAGCCTTGGGCATCAGCGCGCGGGCACGGGCCAGGGCGGTGGCTGCAGCGTTCACATCACCCTTTTGCAGGACGATCTGGCTGCGTTGCAGATAGGCCTCGGCCAATTGCCGCTGGTATTGCTCGAGGCGGCTGTCGTCCGGCGCTTGCGCCTGCAACGTGGCCAGCTGGTCCTCGGCGGTGGCCAGTTCATTGCTGGCGATGCTTTGCTGCAATTGCTGCCAGGCATCCGGTGCGGCAGGCACGGCGGGGCTTTCCACCGGCTTGCCTGCACAGGCGGTCAGAATCAGGGAAAACGCGGCAAGGAGCAGATAACGGGAGGCGAACGGCTTCATTCCTACGACTCTCTATTTGCGCGAAAAACGAGCAAGTCTACACCCAGTCCGTGGGCGGGAACATCATTCCTTGGCGGGTGCTCGCTGGATCATGAGGGCGGGCGCCACCGCGCAGGTGGCGCCCGGGATTCCGTTCAGCGCTTGGGCAGGGCCAAGCTCAGCAAGAATAGCACCGCCGCACAGACCACGATCGAAGGGCCGGCGGGGGTGTCCTTGAACCAGGACATGGCCAGGCCGCCGCACACCGCGACGACCCCGATAAGACTGGCACCGAGGGCCATTTGTTCCGGAGAGCGCGCATGTCTTTGCGCGGCGGCGGCAGGGATGATCAGCAGCGAGGTGATCAACAGCACGCCGACGATCTTCATGGCCACGGCGATGACGATGGCGATCAGCAGCATCAGCGCCAGGCGCAGGCCGGCGACCGGCAGGCCTTCGACCCGGGCCAGTTCCTCATGCACGGTGACCGCCAGCAGCGGCCGCCACAGGGCGACCATCAGCAACAGCACCGCGGCGCTGCCGCCGAGGATCCAGCCGAGGTCGCCGGGGCTGATCGCCAGCAGGTCGCCGAACAGGTAGCTCATCAGGTCGATGCGCACGTCGTGCATGAAGCTCAGGGCCACCAGTCCGAGGGACAGGGTGCTGGGGGCGAGAATGCCGAGCAGGGTGTCCGAGGCCAGCGGCTGGCGTTGTTGCAGGGTGACCAGCAGCAGCGCCAGCAACAGGCAGCCGACGGTGACCGCCAGCGCCGGGCTGATATCGAGCATGAAGCCCATGGCCACGCCGAGCAGTGCGGCATGGGACAGGGTGTCGCCGAAGTAGGCCATGCGCCGCCAGACCACGAAGGAGCCGAGAGGGCCGGCGACCACGGCCAGGGCCAGGCCTGCGAGCAGGGCGTAGAGCAGGAAATCAGCCATGCTTGCAGTTTTCTCCGTGCACATGCGGGGTGACCACCGAACCGTGCAGGTCGTGGCTGTGGTCGTGATGGTGGTGATAGATCGCCAGGCTCGGCGCGTTGTTGCCGAACAGCTCGACGAAAGCCGGGTCGCCGCTGACCTGCTCCGGGTGCCCCGAGCAGCAGACGTGGCGGTTGAGGCAGACCACCTGGTCGGTGGTGCTCATGACCAGGTGCAGGTCGTGGGAGACCATCAGCACGCCGCAATGGTGACGGTCGCGCAGGCGGGTGATCAGGCTGTAAAGCTCGGCCTGGCCGGCAACGTCAACGCCCTGTACCGGCTCGTCCAGCACCAGCAGCTCGGGTTCGCGCAGCAGGGCGCGGGCCAGCAGCACGCGTTGCATTTCGCCACCGGAGATGGTCTGGATCGGGCTGTCGATCACCTGTTCGGCGCCGACTTCTTCCAGGGCTGCGAGGGCGGCGGCGCGGTCAACACCCGGGACCAGGCGCAGGAAACGCAGCACCGAGAGCGGCAGGGTGGCATCTACCTGGAGCTTTTGCGGCATGTAGCCGATCCGCAGCTTCGGCTTGCGCCAGACGCTGCCGCTGCTTGGCTTGAGCAGGCCGAGGACGCTGCGCACCAGGGTGGTCTTGCCGGCGCCGTTGGGGCCGATCAGGGTGACGATCTGGCCCGGTTCGACGGTCAGGTCGATGCTGTCGAGGATGCTCTGCCCGCCGATGGTCACGGCCACCTGTTGCAGGCGGATCAAGGCGTTGCTCATCAGGCGCTCCGGCAACTGGCGCAGAGCCCGACCACTTCGACGGTCTGCGTTTCGACGCTGAAACCGACGTCCTTGGCGCTGGCGACGATGGCGTTGCTGATTGCGGTCTGCTCCAGCTCGATCGCCACGTGGCATTCGCGGCAGATCAGGAACTGGCCCTGGTGCGCGTGCTCGGGGTGGTTGCAGCCGATAAAGGCGTTGAGCGAGGCGATGCGGTGCACCAGGCTGTTTTCCAGGAGGAAGTCCAGTGCCCGATAAACGGTCGGTGGCGCGGCGCGGCGGCCATCCTGTTCGCTCAGCACGGCAAGGATGTCATAGGCGCCCAGGGGCTTGTGGCTTTGCCACACCAGCTCCAGCACGCGCCGGCGCAGGGCGGTCAGGCGCAGCCCCTGGCGGGCACACAGCGCGTCGGCTTCGGCCAGGGCGGTGTGGACGCAATGGGAGTGATCGTGAGGACGATTGGCCAGGGGAGTATTGGGCATGGGCGGCGACGGTTTTGGTGAGAGACGTTATTATGTTACCTGTCTTTGCCTCAACGAGCGCTCATCGTGTCCCGATTTTTTGCCCTTTTTGTCGCTTTTGCCTCAACCCTCGTCGTGCTCAGCCCGGCTCGGGCCGAGGTTCGGGTGCTGACCAGCATCCAGCCGTTGCAACTGATCGCAGCCGCCGTCCAGGACGGTGTCGGCAAGCCGGAGGTGCTGCTGCCACCGGGCGCTTCGCCGCACCATTACGCGCTGAGACCGTCGGATGTGCGGCGGGTGGCGGAGGTCGATCTGCTGTACTGGGTTGGCCCGGATATGGAAGGGTTCCTGCCTCGCGTGGTCAATGGTCGCGGCAAGCCCACGGTAGCGGTGCAGAGCCTGCCGGGCATGAGCCTGCGTCATTTCGGCGAGGACAGTCACTCCCATGAAGAGCACGCGGACGATGCCGATGAGCACGACCATGACCACCGGCCCGGCAGCCTTGATGCCCACCTGTGGCTGTCGACGGTCAATGCCCGGGTGATCGCCGCACGCATGGCCAGCGACCTGAGCGCTGCCGATCCGGCCAACGCCGTCCGCTACCAAAGTAACCTGAAAGCCTTCGAACAACGCCTGGATGCACTGGACCAGCGCTTGAAGCAGCGCTTGGCCGGGGTGGCGGGCAAGCCGTTCTTCGTGTTCCACGAGGCGTTCGATTATTTCGAGTCGGCTTATGGGGTGAAGCACGCTGGTGTGTTCAGCGTGGCGGCGGAGGTTCAGCCGGGTGCCCAGCATGTGGCGGCGATGCGCAAGCGGCTGCAGGAAGTTGGCAAGACCTGCGTGTTCAGCGAGCCGCCGCTGCGCCCGCGACTGGCCGAGACCCTGACTGCGGGCCTGCCGGTGAAGCTGGCGGAGCTGGATGCGCTGGGTGGGACGCTGCCGGTGACGGCTCAGGGGTATGAGCAGTTGCTGGATAACCTGGGCAATGGCTTGGCGGGGTGCCTGGAAAGTCTCTAAACCCCTGGGTACGACGCGGCCCCTGTGGGAGCGGGTTCACCGGGACGCCGGACCGCCGCGATTGCAATAGTGAATCCGCCATCGCAATCGCGGGTGAACCCGCTCCCACAGGGGCCGCGTGCTAATCACAAAGCGAACGGCAGCGCCAGATTCACCTCAAGCCGCGCCTTCAGGCGCACCTCGAACTCCGCCGGATCGTGAATCATCACGTCCATCCCGGCGAACGATTCCGCCGCGATCAGCCGCGACAGCCAGAAGCGCACGCACGCCACCCGCAACATCACCGGCCATTCTTCGGCTTCCGCCGCAGTGAACGGTCGCAGCGCCGCGTAGGCGCCGAGGAAGGCCCGGGCGCGCGGCAGGTCGATCTCTCCCGCCTCGTCACAACACCAATCGTTCAGGCTGATCGCCAGGTCATAGAGCATCGGCCCCGAGCAGGCGTTGTAGAAGTCGATCACGCCAGTCAGGTGAGTACCTTCGAACATGGCGTTGTCGCGGAACAGGTCGGCATGCACGTTGGCCCGGGGCAGGGCCATGATCCGTGCATGGTGGCTGCTGATTTCGTCCAGGCTGGCCTTGAGCAGCGCTTGCTGCCCGGCATTCAGCCGCGGCATCAGTTCGTTGCCTGCTTCCAGCATCCAGTCCAGGCCACGGTCGGTCTTGCGTTCCAGGGTGTGTTCGCGGGTCGCCAGGTGCAGGTGGGCCATGAACTCGGCGACTTGCACGCAATGCTGGGCGTTCGGTGCCTTGATGTGCTTGCCGGCCAGGCGCGGTTGCAGCAGCGCCGGCTTGCCGGCCAGTTCGCGCAGGGCCACGCCGTCGCTGGCGGGGATGGCATAGGGCACCGGCAGGTCGGCCTGGTGCAGCACTTCGAGCAGTTCGACGAAGAACGGCAGGTCCTGGATCGGCCCGCGCTCTACCAGTGTCAGCACGAACTCCCCCTGTTCGAGGCTGATGAAGAAGTTGCTGTTCTCGGTACCGGCGGCGATGCCCTGGAAGTCCAGCAGGCGGCCCAGTCCATAGGGGGCCAGGAAGGTTTCCAGCTGCGGCCGGGTCAGGGGGGTGAAGACAGACATGGTCAAAAACTGCTCATGCAGGCACGCCGTCGCGACGTGCCGGGTGGATGTTAAAGGTCCGCGTTACCACTCGAAGATTTTCCAGGAAGGAATCAGCATGTCGGGTTGGTCGGACCGGATGAAATTGGCTTCGGTACCATCGGCGCGCACCAGGAAGTACGGCTTGCCGTTCTTCGGGGTGATCTTGATCGCGTACAGGAAGCCGTTCTGACGGTATTCCTGGATGGTCTTGTCGCCTTCCGTGCGAATGGTGACTTCCGGCTCGGCAGACGGTGCGTCGTCCGCTGCCAGGGCTGCGACAGGCGTGCCGACCAGGAGGCCGAGCAACAACAGGCGATTGAGTGTACCCATGATAACCTTGTCCCTTTGTCGTCAATGTTCCGGACATTCTAGCGCCGGGCCCGTCGAAAAGGTTGATTCCGCTCATGAGCCAAACCCCCCTCGTCCTGGTGGACGGTTCTTCGTACCTCTACCGCGCGTTCCACGCTCTGCCGCCGCTGACCACGTCCAAGGGCATGCCGTCCGGTGCGGTCAAGGGTGTGCTGAACATGCTCAGAAGCCTGCGCAAGCAGTACCCGGACAGCCCGTTCGCCGTGGTCTTCGACGCCAAGGGCGGGACCTTCCGCGACGAGCTGTTCGCCGACTACAAGGCCAACCGTCCGAGCATGCCCGATGAAATGCGCGTGCAGATCGAACCCCTGCATGCCGCCGTGCGCGCCCTGGGCTTCCCGCTGCTGTGCGTCGAGGGCGTCGAGGCCGATGATGTGATCGGCACCCTGGCCCGCAGCAGCGCCGCCGCGGCGCGTCCGGTGGTGGTCTCCACCGGCGACAAGGACATGGCGCAGCTGGTGGACGAGCACGTTACGCTGGTCAACACCATGACCGGAACCGTGCTGGATATCGAAGGCGTAAAAGGGAAATTCGGTGTCGCTCCGGAACAGATCATCGACCTGCTGGCGCTGATGGGCGATACCGCCGACAACATTCCCGGGGTGAAGGGCGTTGGCGAGAAAACCGCCGTCGGCCTGCTGGTCGGGGTGAATGGTGGCCTCAAGGAGCTTTACGACAACCTCGAGCTGGTCCCGACCCTGCCGATCCGCGGCGCCAAGACCCTGCCGGCCAAGCTGCTGGAGAGCAAGGAAATGGCCTTCCTCTCCTATCAGTTGGCGACCATCAAGTGCGACGTCGAGCTGGAGGTCGGCCTCGACGACCTGCATCTGGGCGAGCCGGATCGCGACAAGCTGATGGAGATCTACACCCTGCTGGAGTTCAAGGGCTGGATCGACGAGCTGGAGCGCGAGGCGCGCCGTGCTGCGCAGCCTGCTCCGGCGGCGGCGCTGGAGCTGGTCGTGGCCACTGCCGGTAATGAGGCTGTGGTGTCCGAGGTCGAAGCGCCGGCGGAGCCGGTGTACGAAACCATCCTCGACCAGGCGCGTTTCGACGCCTGGCTGCAGAAGCTCAAGGACGCCCCACTGTTCGCCTTCGACACCGAGACCACCGGCCTCGATGCGCAGCAGGCGCAGCTGGTTGGCGTATCCTTCGCGGTGAAGGCCCACGAAGCGGCCTATGTCCCGTTGACCCACAGCTACCCGGATGCCCCGGTGCAACTGGACCGTGACCAGGTCCTGCTGGCCCTCAAGCCGTTGCTGGAAGACCCGGCCAAGCTCAAGGTCGGCCAGCACGCCAAGTACGATATGAACATCCTCGCCAACTGCGCGATCGGCGGCGACCCGGCCAACGGCATTACCGTTCGCGGCATTGCTTTCGACACCATGCTCGAATCCTATGTGCTCAACTCCACGGCGATCCGCCATGACATGGACAGCCTGGCGAAGAAGTACCTCGACTACGACACCGTGAAGTTCGAGGACATCGCCGGCAAGGGCGCCAAGCAGGTGACCTTCGACAAGATCCCGCTGGACAAGGCCGGCCCCTACGCCGCCGAAGATGCCGACGTGACCCTGCGCCTGCACCAGACCTTGTTCGCCCAATTGCAGGCGATCCCGTCGCTGGCCGGTGTGCTGACTGATATCGAGATGCCGCTGGTGCCGGTGCTGGCGCGCATCGAGCGTCAGGGCGCGCTGGTCGACCCGGACCTGCTGAAGCTGCAGAGCCAGGAACTGGGCGACAAGATGGTCGAGCTCGAGCGCGAGGCCATCGAGCTGGCCGGCGAGCCGTTCAATCTGGGATCGCCGCGTCAGCTGGGGGCGATCCTCTATGACAAGTTCGGCCTGCCGGTATTGAAGAAGACCGCCAAGGGCCAGCCGTCCACCGCCGAGGACGTCCTCGACGAACTGGCCGAGGAAGGCTATCCGCTGCCGCGGGTGCTGATGCAGTACCGCTCGCTGAGCAAGCTCAAGAGCACCTACACCGATCGTCTGCCGGAGCAGATCAACCCGCGTACCCAGCGTATTCACACGTCCTACGGTCAGGCGGTGGCGGCCACTGGTCGCCTGTCGTCCAGTGACCCGAACCTGCAGAACATCCCGGCGCGTACCGCCGAAGGCCGGCGTATCCGCCAGGCGTTCATCGCACCGAAGGGCTACAAGCTGCTGGCAGCGGACTACTCGCAGATCGAGCTGCGCATCATGGCCCACCTGTCCCGCGACGAAGGGCTGATGAACGCTTTCCGTGACGGCCTCGATGTGCACACCGCCACCGCTGCCGAAGTGTTCAACGTGGCCCTGGACCAGGTGACTTCCGACCAACGGCGTAGCGCCAAGGCGATCAACTTCGGTCTGATCTATGGCATGGGCGCGAAGAAGCTGGGCAAGGACATCGGCGTCGAGACCAAGCAGGCCAAGGCCTACATCGATGCCTACTTCGCCCGCTATCCGGGTGTGCGCGAGTACATGGACAGCACCCGCAAGCAGGCCGCCGAGCAAGGCTTCGTGGAAACCCTGTTCGGCCGCCGCCTGTATCTGCCGGCGATCAACTCCAGCCGGCCGATGGAGCGCGCCGGGGCCGAGCGCACGGCGATCAACGCGCCGATGCAGGGCACCGCGGCGGACATCATCAAGCGCGCCATGGTCGCAGTGGACAACTGGCTGGAAAGCTCCGGCCTGGACGCCCGGGTGATCCTTCAGGTGCATGACGAACTGGTGCTGGAGGTACGCGAAGACCTGGTCGAGCAGGTTCGTGAAGAAATTCGCCCGCACATGAGCAACGCCGCACAACTGGATGTTCCGTTGGTGGTGGATGTAGGAGTTGGGTCGAACTGGGACGAAGCGCACTGATTGTGCAGGTAAATGTTGCGACATAAGGTCGCAGACAATGCCCGACTCCAGTGGTCGGGCATTAAGCAATTTCCTACTTATCGCAAATAGTTTCTACACGCCCGGAACTAATCCGGTGAACCGACACTCAGAGTTACTGAATGGCTGGTGAAGCCCTTCAATGCTCCTATGTTGTGTTAAGTGTTGGCAGATATCCGGACCCCGCCCTAGCGGTTCGGAACTTGAACCCCGAACTTCCCCCTCCCCATACGAAGTCCGGGGTTTTTTTTGCCCGGAATTTACCGGGCAACCCCGCCGCAGCCCTTATTCCGCCGGCTTGTCAGCCAGTTCCAGCCAGCGCGCGAGCACGCCGTAGGCCTCTTCCAGGCCCTGGCGCTTGGGCGCCGAGAACAGCTGGATGGTGATGCTGTCGCCCCAACCCTTGCGGATCTCCGACTGCACCTTGAGCAGGGTGTTCTTGGCCGCGCCGAAGGTCAGCTTGTCGGCCTTGGTCAGCAGGATATGCATGGGCATGCCGCTGGCCTTGGACCAGTCCAGCATCATCTTGTCGAAGTCGGTCATCGGATGGCGCACGTCCATCATCAGGATCAGACCCTTCAACGCCTCGCGGCTGCCCAGGTAGGCCTCCAGGTGGCGCTGCCAGTGCTGCTTGAGCGGGATCGGCACCTTTGCATATCCGTAGCCCGGCAGGTCGACCAAACGCCGATCGTCATCCAGACTGAAGAAGTTCAACAACTGGGTCCGACCCGGGGTTTTCGAAGTGCGCGCCAGGCTGGCGTGGGTCAGGGTGTTGAGGGCGCTGGACTTGCCGGCGTTGGAACGGCCGGCGAAGGCGACTTCGTAGCCTTGGTCAGGCGGACACTGGTCGACCTTGGCGGCACTGAGGGCGAATTTTGCCGTTTGGCAAAGTCCGAGGATGGGGTTTTTGACTTGCATGGGATGTCCGAAGTGAGCGTTGCCCGGGGTGGGTGCGGCAGGTGGTTCGTTTCCGTTTCGGCAACGGGAGTATATAATGCCCTAGATTTTGTGTGCGCATTATCCCAGCGTAGGACGATGTGCACGGGGGCCCAGACTTTAAAGCTTGCGCAACAGAACGCAATGAGTCCCCAACCCTGAAGGGTCGTTGAATGACGAAATGGCTGCTTGCAATCGGTGTCTTGATACCGTTTTCCAGCGCTCAGGCTACACAGGATCCCGAGGCGTTGTACAACCGCACGTGTGCGGCCTGTCACGCCGGGCAGCTGCCACAGGCCCCGCAAGCGGGCGACCGTGCAGCCTGGGAGCCAAGGCTGGCGCAGGGTATGGAGATATTGGTCGGGCATGTAACCCAGGGTTTCAAGGCTATGCCACCGCGTGGATTGTGCATGGACTGCAGTGCCGAGGACTACCAGGCAATCATCGATTGGATGAGCCGCTAGCCCCGATACATAACTCTTTCACCCTTAGCCGTAGTTGGATTAGCTGATGAACAAACTGATCGTGAGTCTGCTGTTGACCCTGGGCGTTACAGGCGGCGCCAATGCCGCTGGCACTATCGTTGGCGATGCCGCTGCCGGTCAGGCAAAAGCGGCCGTTTGCGGGGCTTGTCACAGCCCGGACGGCAACAGCGTCGCTCCTAACTTCCCGAAACTTGCAGGCCAGGGCGAGCGTTACCTGAGCAAGCAGATGCACGACATCAAGGACGGCAAGCGCACCGTCCTGGAAATGACCGGCCTGCTGACCAACCTCAGCGATCAGGACCTGGCCGACATCGCTGCCTACTTCGCCAGCCAGAAAGGCAGCGTCGGTGCCGCCGACCCGGCGCTGGTCGAACGTGGTCGCGCCCTGTTCAACGGCGGTGACCTGAGCAAGGGCCTGCCGGCCTGCACCGGTTGCCACTCGCCAAATGGCTCGGGCCTCGCAGCCGCCGGTTTCCCGCATCTGGGCGGCCAGCATGCGCAATACGTCACCAAGCAACTGACCGATTTCCGTGAAGGCGATCGTACCAACGACGGTGATGCGACCACCATGCGCACCATCGCGTCGAAGCTGAGCAACAAGGACATCGCCGCGCTGGCCAGCTACATCCAGGGCCTGCACTGATCCGGATGGCAATGTTAACGCTGCGTTAATGACGCCTGTCGAACATGAAAAGGGTGGCTTCGGCCACCCTTTTTTCATTCTTCTGCCGTTACACTTACGAACTCGCACCCGCCTTGGCCTGTCAGAAAGACACGTCGTTTCAGGGCGATCAAAGACTGCACAGGAGCAAAGCATGCGTAATCTGATTCTCAGCGCCGCGCTGGTAGCCGCCAGCGTCTTCGGTATGACTGCCCACGCCGCCGAGCCGGAGGCGGGCAAGGAATACATCGAGCTGAGCAACCCGGTGCCAGTATCCCAGCCGGGCAAGATCGAAGTCGTCGAACTCTTCTGGTACGGCTGCCCGCACTGCTACCACTTCGAACCGACCATCAACCCGTGGATCGACAAGCTGCCCGCCGATGTCAACTTCAAGCGCGTGCCGGCCATGTTCGGCGGCCCATGGGATGCCCACGGCCAGATGTTCCTGACCCTCGAAGCCATGGGCGTCGAGCACAAGGTCCACGCGGCGGTGTTCGATGCCATCCAGAACCAGCGCAAGCGCCTGACCGATCCGGCCGACATGGCTGACTTCCTGGCCACCCAGGGCGTCGACAAGGACAAGTTCCTCGCGACCTTCAACTCCTTTGCCATCAGGGGTCAGGTCAACCAGGCCAAGGAACTGGCGAAGAAGTACGAGATCACCGGCGTACCGAGCATGGTGGTCAACGGCAAGTACCGCTTCGACCTGGGCAGCGCCGGTGGTCCGGAAGGCGTGCTGAACGTCGCCGACCAGCTGATCGCCAAGGAGCGCGCCGCTAAGTAAGCGGCGACCGCCATGGCGCGCTGGAGAAGCGAGCGGGTCGTCGGCCTGTGTGATCCACGGGTCAACGAGTCGCACCTGGACAGCAACAACCTGCCCCGGGACGGCCGCCTGCGCCTGCTCAGCTTCAATATCCAGGTCGGGATCAGCACCGAGCGCTATCGTCACTACGTGACCCGCAGCTGGCAGCATCTGCTGCCGCATGTGGGGCGTGCCGGCAACCTGCAGAAGATCGGTGCGCTGCTCAGCGATTTCGACCTGGTGGCCCTGCAGGAGGCCGATGGCGGCAGCCTGCGCTCGGGCTACGTCAACCAGGTCGAGCATCTCGCCCATCTCGGTGCCTTCCCCTACTGGTACCAGCAGCTCAACCGCAACCTCGGGCGTTTTGCCCAGCACAGCAACGGCGTGCTCAGCCGACTCAAGCCGCAACTGCTCGAAGACCACCCGTTGCCCGGCCCGGCCGGTCGCGGGGCGATCCTGGTGCGTTTCGGTGAAGGCGACGACGCCCTGGTCGTGGTGATGATGCACCTGGCCCTGGGTTCCAAGACCCGTGCGCGCCAGCTCGCCTACATCCGCGAACTGATTGGAGGCTATCGCCACCAGGTGCTGATGGGCGACATGAACACCCACGCCACCGACCTGCTGCAACACTCTCCCCTGCGCGACCTTGGCCTCATCGCGCCACAGGTCGAAGCCACCTTCCCCAGCTGGCGTCCACAACGTTGCCTGGATCACATTCTGCTCAGCCCGAGCTTGACCCTGGAAAAGGTCGAAGTGCTTTCACAGCCGATTTCCGATCATTTGCCCGTGGCTGTCGAGATTCGTTTGCCTGATGCCCTGTCTGTGGATACGCTTCCGGTTTTGCGTTAGTCCCCCTGAATTGCGGGCCCGGGCATGAGCGACGAAGCAGAGCGCTGGAAAGAGAAGTACCTCAAAAGCATCGAGCAGCAGGAAAAGCTGGAGCGCCGTTGGGAGGCCCGCCTCGACCTGCTGCGTCGCGGTCTTGTGCGCAGCACCCTGGCCGCCGAGGGCAGCGATCGCGTGGTGGACGAGTGCATGAAGGAAATGCGCGACGTCATCCGTGGCGACAACATGGACGCCGGTCTCGCCGGCCTGATCCCGCGCCTGGAAAAAGCCGTGCTCGACTCCGAGCAGCGCCGGGCCACGCGCGTGACCCAGGTGACCACGGCACTCACCTCGCTGGTCAATCAGCTCCAGGCCCTGTCCCTGCCCAGTGATGTGCGCCGCCCGTTGAAGAAACTGGGCAAGCAGGTCGAGGCCCGCGCTGGTCAGTCGCGGGAGGTTCCGCTGCTGCTGAGCGAACTGAGCAAATTGCAGGGCGAAGCCCTTGGCGTGCTGACCCATCCGGATGAGCAGAACCGCCCGGGCTTCCTGCAGCGCCTGTTTGGAGGTCGGGAGACGGCCGCTTCAGCTGCCGGCGAAGCGCCTGCGCAGGAGTTTGCCGCGCCGCTTGCACCTGAGGCGCCGCGAGTCGAAGCTGCCCCGATAGCCGACATCGATGAGTTGCGACCTTCGCCAGTGGTTGCCGAAGCCATTGAGCTCAAGACGCCAGAGCCTGCGCCGGTCATCGACGTCACTCCCGTACCTGCGCCTGAAGTCGTGGAGCCGCCAGCCGCCGAGCCGGAAGTCGCCAGCCCTGCTCCCGAGGAAGCCGCGGAGCCCGTGGCTGTCGAAGCCGAACCGGAGCCTGTCGAGGCCGGGCCCGAGACGCAGGCAGAAGAGCCAGTCGCGGAACTGACTGCCGAGCAGATGCTCTACGCCCTCCCCGACGGCACCGAGCCCACCTATAGCTCGGTCGCCACCCATATCGAGGAAACCCTGCTCGGCCTGCTCGACGACCTGGCCCTGCCGGAGCGCCACCGGCCCCAGGCGGAGTCGATGCGGGCTCGCCTTGAGCACGGCCTGAACTGGTACGAGCTGCTCCCGGTGCTGGATGATCTGGCTGTGCTGATGCTGGCCATCACCGACAGTGGCCAGCACGAGTTCGAGGCCTACCTGCAACAGCTCAACGAGCGTCTGGAATCGTTCCAGAGTCACCTGCAGGAGGCCAGCGAAGGCCACGCCGACAATCAGACCGCCGAGCGCGACCTCAACAGCCAGCTGCGCGAACAGGTCGACGGCCTGCATAGCAGCGTGCAGGGCGCCGCCGACCTGGACAGCCTCAAGCATGTGCTGGAAGGCCGCCTCGAAGGGCTGCTCGGCACCATGGACGAACATCAGCAGCAGCGTGACAAGCGCGAAGAGGAAATGGCCACCCGCCTCAAGGGCCTGTCCGAACGGGTCGCGCACATGGAGCAGGAAGCCCAGGGCTACCGCGAGCACCTGGAGGAACAGCGGCAGAAGGCCCTGGTCGATCCGCTCACCGGCCTGCCCAACCGTGCCGCCTGGTCCGAGCGCCTGGACCTGGAAGTCGCCGATTGGCAGGACAAGGGCGGCCACCTGCTGATGGCGATCCTCGACCTCGACCACTTCAAGCGCATCAACGACAGCTACGGCCACCTGGCCGGCGACAAGGTCCTGAAGATCGTCGCCAACGAGTTGCGCAAGCGCTTGCGGGCGCGCGACTTCATCGCCCGCTTCGGCGGCGAGGAGTTCGTTCTGCTGGTGCCGCAGACTGCCCTTGCCGGTGGTCTACAGTTGGCAGAGAGCCTGCGCGCGGCGGTGGAAGCCTGTCCGTTCCACTTCAAGGGCGAGCGGGTCACCATCACCTTGTCGGTGGGCATCACCGCGTTCCGCGACGGCGAACGCAGCGACATTGTCCTCAAGCGCGCCGACGAAGCCCTGTATCGGGCCAAGCACCTCGGGCGCAACCGCGTGGAACAGGGGTAAGCGGCCCTTCCTGAGGTACGTTATGCTATTGCATTACACACTTCCCAGGCGTCGCCCCTTTTTCATGAAAGCGTTTTTCTCCGCCCTTCTGCTGGCCGTGCTTGCCGGTTGTACCAGTACTCCGCAACTGCGTATCGACCACAGCCATACCTCGGCCAACCAGGACAGCCGCATCCAGTTCGTCATCCTGCACTACACCAACGCCTCGCTGGAGCGTTCGCTGGCCTTGCTGACCCATGGCGAAGTCAGCAGCCACTACCTGATCGGCGATGACAGCAACGCCACCATTTACCAACTGGTCGACGAGAATCGCCGCGCCTGGCACGCCGGGGAAAGCCAGTGGGAAGGCCGCACCTGGCTCAACTCCACCTCGATCGGCATCGAGATCGTCAACCCCGGCTTCACCGACACCCCGACCGGACGGGTCTGGCACCCCTACAGCGAAGCGCAGGTGCAAGCGCTGATCCTGCTGCTCAAGGACATCGCCCAGCGCAATAACATCCAGCCCCGGCACATCATTGGCCACAGCGATATCGCGCCGCTGCGCAAGCTCGACCCGGGGCCGATGTTCCCCTGGAAGCGCCTGGCCGACGAGGGCCTGGGCATCTGGCCGCAGGCGAACGCGGTTGCCCAGCAGCAGGCGCGCTTTGCGGTGAATCCTCCGAGCATCACCTGGTACCAGCAGCAACTGGCGCGTTTCGGCTATGCCATCGAGCAGACCGGCGTGTATGACGTTGCTACCCGTCATGTCATTGCCGCCTTCCAGATGCGCTTCCGCCCGCAGCGCTTCGATGGCCAGCCGGATGCCCAGACCGCGGCGATGCTGCAGGTGCTGAACAACCAGCGCTAGCGTTGGTGAAGCTGATGACCTCATCGTTGGCAAGCCAGCTCCCACAGGGTGCTGTGGAGCACACAAGATCAGTGATAGCTGGCTTGCCAGCGATGAGCATAGGTATCTACACAACTTCAGATCAGCCATGA
>NZ_JBMDIJ010000036.1:0-58930 GCF_057808595.1 Pseudomonas sp. FG98
GCAGAACCTGTGGGAGCCGGCGTTGCCGGCGATCGGGCGCAACCCGGACTGCCTGTCAGGCCCCGATCTCCACCCGCCCCTCGTTCACCCGTACCGGCCAAACCTTCAAGGCGTGCTCCTGATCCTCCAGGCAACGCCCATCACGCAAACAGAAATGCTGCTTGTACAACGGCGAAGCCACCACCAGCTCGCCCTTCAGGCTGCCGATCAGCCCCCGCCCGATGACATTGGCTCCGGACACCGGGTCATGATTGTCCAGCGCATGCACTTCAACCTCGGCCCCCGGCACATAGAACAACGCCACCTGCGCCCCCTCGTGCCAGACCACCACCCCGGAGCGCGGCACCAGGTCGGTTTCGGCACAGACCGGCGTCCAGCTCGGCGACGATTTCACAGCGGCATTCGACAGGCTCATCAGAGCACCTCCTCGGTTACGGGAATCAGATGAAGTTCGGCAGCGGCAATCGGCCGACGCTGGCCGCGCTCACGCACGAAGTGCACGTCGGGATCGCCACGGCGGTCGTTGACGAAGGTACGGAAGCGCTTGAGTTTTTCCGGGTCCTTGAGGGCGTTGGCCCATTCGCATTCGTAGCGGTCGACCACATGCTGCATCTGCGCCTCCAGCTCGGCCGCGAGCCCGAGGCTGTCGTCGAGGATCACCTGCTTGAGGTAGTCCAGGCCGCCCTCCAGGTTCTCGCGCCAGACCGAGGTGCGCTGCAGCTTGTCGGCGGTGCGGATGTAGAACATCAACACGCGGTCGATCAGACGCACCAGGGTGGCGTCATCCAGGTCGGTAGCGAACAGTTCGGCGTGACGCGGGCGCATGCCGCCGTTGCCGCAGATGTACAGATTCCAGCCCTTCTCGGTGGCGATCACGCCGATGTCCTTGCTCTGCGCCTCGGCACACTCGCGGGTACAGCCCGACACGGCGAACTTGAGCTTGTGCGGCGAACGCAGGCCCTTGTAGCGGTCTTCCAGCAGCAGGGCCATCTTCACGCTGTCCTGCACGCCGTAGCGGCACCAGGTGCTGCCGACGCAGGACTTCACGGTACGGGTCGACTTGCCGTAGGCATGCCCGGTCTCGAAGCCGGCGGCGATCAGCTCTTCCCAGATCAGCGGCAACTCGTGCAACTGCGCGCCGAACAGGTCGATGCGCTGGCCGCCGGTAATCTTGGTGTAGAGGTCGTATTTCTTCGCCACCTCGCCGATCACGATCAGCTTGTCCGGGGTGATCTCGCCGCCCGGAATTCGCGGCACCACCGAGTAGGTGCCGTTCTTCTGCATGTTGGCCATGAAGGTGTCGTTGGTGTCCTGCAGCGGCACCAGCGCCGGGTCCATGATCGGCTGGTTCCAGCACGAGGCGAGGATCGAACCGACCGTGGGCTTGCAGATGTCGCAGCCAAGATGGCCCTTGCCATGGCGCGCCAGCAGCTCGTCGAAATCGCGAATGCCCTCGACCCGCACCAGCGCATAGAGCTCCTGGCGGGTGTAGGCGAAGTGTTCGCAGAGGCTCTTGTCCACGGCCACGCCGCGGGCGGTCAGTTCGTGCTCGAAGACCTGCTTGAGCAAGGCCGCGCAACCGCCGCAACCGGTGGCCGCCTTGGTGCAGCCCTTGACCGCTGCCAGGTCGCCGCAGCCGCTGTCGATGGCGGCACAGATCGCGCCCTTGCTGACGTTGTGGCAGGAGCAGATGGTCGCGCTGTCGGGCAAGGCATCGGCACCCAGGGCCGGCGCACCGCCGGATTGCGGCAGGATCAGCGCCGCCGGCTCGTCCGGCACGGCGATGCCGTTCTGCACGTATTGCAGCAGGGTGTCGTAGTAGCTGTTGTCGCCCACCAGCACGGCGCCGATCACCCGCTTGCCGCTGGCATCCAGGACCAGGCGCCGGTAGCTGCTGCCGCCCTCGTCGATAAAGCGGTAGCTGCGTGCCCCCGGCGTGGCGCCATGGGCATCGCCGATGGAGCCGACATCGACGCCGAGCAGCTTGAGCTTGGTCGACATGTCCGCCCCGGCGAACGGCTCCGCAGCCTGCCCGGCCAGGGCCGCAGCCAGGTTGCGGGCCATGCTGTAGCCGGGCGCCACCAGGCCGAACACGCTGCCATTCCACGAGGCGCACTCGCCGATGGCGTAGATGCGCGGGTCACTGCTGCGGCATTCGCCATCGATCACCACGCCACCACGAGTCGCCACTTCCAGGCCGCAGGCACGGGCCAGGGTATCCTGCGGGCGGATACCGGCGGAGAACACGATCAGGTCGGTCTCAAGAAACTCGCCGCCGTCGAAATTCATCCGGTAGCGATACTCTTCCCCGGCAACGATCGCCTGGGTCGCCCGGGACAGATGCACGCCAACCCCCAGCGCCTCGATCCGCGCGCGCAGCGCCGCACCGCCCTCGCCGTCCAGCTGTACCGGCATCAGGCGCGGGGCGAACTCCACCACATGGGCTTCCAGGCCCAGTGACTTGAGGGCGTTGGCCGCCTCCAGGCCGAGCAGCCCGCCCCCCACCACCACACCGCGCCGAGCACTGGTCGCAGCGGCGCGAATGCCGTCGAGATCGTCCAGGGTGCGATAGACCAGCCGCGCCGAACCTTCGGAACCCTGGATCGGCGGCACGAAGGGATAGGAACCGGTAGCAAGGATCAATTGGTCATAGGCATAACGCCCCGCGCTGGTCACCACCTCGCGGCGCTCGCGGTCGATCTCCAGCACCGCCTCGCCCAGATGCAAGGCCACACCGTGCTCGCCATACAGACCGGCCTCCCCCAGTGCCAGAGCCTCGGCATCGCTGCCGGCGAAGTACTCGGACAGGTGTACCCGATCGTAGGCACGCTGGCGTTCCTCGCCGAACACCCGCACCTCGAAACGGGCCAGGGCACCGCGCTCGATCAATTGCTCGACGCAGTGATGACCGACCATGCCGTTGCCGACGATAACCAGCTTTTCTCGTTGTTGGATGGACGCAAAGGCGTTCATGCGCGGTTCCTCACGGTGCGGGGCGAACCCCAAAAAAAACACAAAAAAAGGCGCCTGGAGCCGAAGCTCCAGGCGCCTTTGCCTGGTCTTGATCGTTATGGTCCGAAAAGGTGATCGACGTTGACCACCGGGGACGTTGTGAAACGGTAAAAGCAGGGACTGTGCCAAGTGCGGATATGGCCTGAAATCGGGGGATTTCAGGGTTTATCGGGGGTGAGATCGAACCATGGTGGTGCAGTGGTCACTGTTTTGGAGCACGGGTGGGGCCATGGCCACGCGGTTTAAAACGCAGGCCTGCGTCAAGACCGATGATGTCTATTAGCGGGACATTCATGTTGCATCCTGGATGAATGTGCTCATGGCGCAGTCCTCGATTCCAGATCCATATCCGCAGGCCATTCCACCTTGGGCGCCAGGTAAAGGGCGATGTTGAAATCCGACACATTGTTGTGATCTTTTGGCCGGCCAGGAGGGGGTAGTGCATCAGGGCCTTGTTGCATGTAGGTGCAGATATAGGCCCAGGCATGCTGGTCGGCGCCCATGGTGGTCAGGGGGAAGCGGTCGATGACTTCGTTGGTGCCGGGCTTGACGATGGAAAGCACTACGCCGCCCTTGATGACCACTCCATTTCCCGTTGCGCCGCGCTTTAACCAGCGTTCGGCACGAACCTGGGACCAGTCATAGGCAACTGGTTCCACTCGCCAGCGTTCGAAGGGGTTCCACCAGCGGAAGTTGAAGTTGTAGGCGTAGATGCGTTGGCGAACTCTGTTGAAGCGCAGGGGTTGATCTCGTGGAGGTGCCAGTTCAAATTTAACAGCGAGCAGGAACGTCCAAACTCCAACGCAAGCGCTAGAGATAAACATCAGCCACTCTTCTAATTTGAATGCCAAACCAGACGAAAAGAAACTCCATATTATGTCTACCGTCAGGAACCCTTGGAATGGCACGAACCAGATCAATAGCCCTCTTAAAAGCGCAGATGCACGCGGTAACTCCAGAAAGACATGATCTTGATGGTTGGGGGTATCGAATCCGAGCGCTGGAATTACGACAGGCGGATTATCAGGACAAGGCAGATCTTCCTGCCAGCCCGAGCAGGGTGGAACAAGTTTCGGCCTGCTCATAAGCCCCCAACTCCTGGCGCAGTCCTCGACTCCAGATCCATATCCGCAGGCCATTCCACCTTGGGCGCCAGTAGAAGGGCGATGTTTGCTCCCACATCGTTGTGATCTTTCGGCCGGCCAGGCGGTGGTAGTGCATCAGGGCCTTGTTGCATATAAGTGCAGACATAGGCCCAGGCATGCTGGTCGGCGCCCATGGTGGTCAGGGGGAAACGGTCGATGACTTCGTTGGTGCCTGGCTTGACGATGGAGAGCATCACGCCGCCCTTGATGACCACTCCATTTCCCGTCGCACCGCGCTTTAACCAGCGTTCGGCGCGGACTTGGGACCAGTCGTAGACCACCGGTTCCACCCGCCAGCGTTCAAACGGATTCCACCAGCGATAAATGAAGTTGTAGGCATAGATGCGTTGGCGGGCGCGGTTGAAGCGTAAGGGCTGATCTCGGGGAGGCGCCAATTCAATTTTCATGCAGAAAATAAGTGACCAAATACCAACGAGAATACCAATGAGGAATACGGTCCAGTCTTCGGTTTTCAGCACACGCTCAGTTGTTAGATAGCCCCATAACAGATCGACAGTCAGTGTGCTCTGAAATGGTACGAACCAGAGCAACCATCCTCTTAAAAGTGCCGACGCACGTGGTAACTCCAAAAAGACATGATCTTGATGATTGGGAGTAGCGAATCCGAGCGCTGGAACTACGACAGGTGGATTATCAGGATGGGGCAGATCTTCCTGCCAGCCAGAGCAGGGCGGAACAAGTTTTGGCCTGCTCATAAGCCCCCAACTCATGGCGCAGTCCTCGATTCCAGATCCATATCCGCAGGCCATTTCACCTTGGGCGCCAGGAGAAGGGCGATATTGTGCTCCATCACATTGTTGTGGTCTTTCGGCCGGCCAGGCGGTGGTAGTGCATCAGGACCTTGTTGCATGTAGGTACAGACATAGGCCCAGGCATGCTGGTCGGCGCCCATGGTGGTCAGGGGGAAACGGTCGATGACTTCGTTGGTGCCCGGCTTGACGATGGAGAGCACCACGCCGCCCTTGATGACTACTCCATCCATCGTTGCACCACGCTTTAACCAGCGCTCGGCGCGGACCTGGGACCAGTCGTAAGCGACCGGCTCCACCCACCAGCGTTCGAAGGGGTTCCACCAGCGGAATTTGAAGTTGTAGGCGTAGAGGCGTTGGCGGGCTCGGTTGAAGCGTAGGGGTTGATCTCTGGGAGGAGCTACATCGAGCCTCCAGAAAATTAGAATCGACCAAATACCAGAGAGAACAAGAAAGCCGAATATGAACAACTCTTCACGCCACAGTGATCGTTCACTTGACAAGTAACTCCACAACATATCAGCAAGCATGAAGCTCAAGATCAGTGAACACCAGGCCAGCAAGCCTCTGATAAGCGCTGCCGCTCGCGGCAACTCCAAGTAGATCTCATCCTGATGATTGGGTGTGTCGAATCCAAGAGCAGGAATCACAGTGACCATTTCGTCTGGACGGGGCAGATCTTCCTGCCAGCCAGAGCAGGGCGGAACGAGTTCAGGCTTTTTCATAAGGCAGACGCCTTCACTCGCTTAGAAATCTTGTCTTCAATCACAGTTAACCGGGCTACACCGGATTCATCGCTTTTGTCTGGCCAATACGCAACCTCAAGCTTTATGGCATGAAAATTAAGGGATCCCCAATAAGCAAGCTCCCTCCTGATCGTGAGTGTTTTTGACTCCATATCGTGATCAATGACCGGAACCGACCATCGAGGCTTATCGTCCAGTTCTGTCCCTGAAACCGGAGTGGATGGCGTTTCATCCGCTCCATCGCTACGTCCCCCGGTGATGATGGTCCCCGAGGAGTCACCTGGCTGGTAAGTCCTCAGCGCCCATTCATAACGTGACGCGTCGGCGGAGTACCCGGGGAGAACAATTCTGTATTTGATGGTTCCGCCGTGCGCCGTGAACTCATGAGTAGGTCTGTGCACGATATAGGTCACGTCAAGGTCCGCGTCCAAGCCCAACAGCGCCGCGTTCAACGCGCCGATGGCCGTATCCATTTCGTGCGATTCCAGCCAGCGCCGGTGCCCGACAGGCAGCCCCCAGAGTGAATGTCGCGCCCACAGCTCCAAAGGTTGTGACTCCAGCTTTTTCGCCAATACCGCAAGGCCAAAAGCAACAAAGCCAAAAAAAACAGCGATGGCGAGCGGGCCGAGAAGTAGGCTTGCGCCCCCAATAGATCCCGCTACCCCGAAGACTGCGGAAACTCCAGATGCAAAAGCCGCCCCCGCGTAAGCATCACTTGCAGCTTCATCACCAACTTTTCCAGTCCGCCCCGCTGCCAACGCATACTGCAACCCCTCCACCGCAGTCGCCACCGACACTATCGCCCCGCCGAATTGCAGAATCCGTGCTCCCAATCCAACCGGCGTCCCCCCTCTGGCAGAACGAACCGAAACCTCCAAATCCGGCCGCAACGTCTGAATAGTCCCGCCAACAATCTCGACCCCCGCCCCCATCACCCCAACCGAAGCCGACACCACCGCCATCACCGCTTCGTCATGCTCGTCGCCAACCGCCGTAAGCATGTTTTTGTGGCTTCTGCGCAGCGCATCGTGCTGGAAGTACAGGCTGCCCACGGACATCGCCAGATTGGCCACACCGGTCCCGTTGAAACTCACAGGATTGCGCATACGGCGCATCGAGTCGCCGGCCAGCAGGCGGGCGTCTTCGGCACTGAGGCTGAGGTGGTGGGCCAGGTCCTTCATACCGGCCTTGAGGGCAGAGCTGTCGATGCTGACGCTGCGCAGGGCATCGCCGAGCCCGTCGGCAAGACCGCCTCTCAGCTTGTCCAGGCGGGTCTTGAGGCTTTCGGCGCTTTCGGTCGTCCAGACGACGACATCGATCAGCTTGGCGTGGCTGCTGGCCAGTGCCGGGGCAAAGTAGTTGTTCATCAGCATGGTCCGTACCTTGCGCTCGGCCGGCTTGCGGAACTGCTGGTCGACTTTGCTGGCAAACCGCTCGACGCCCTCGTAAAGCACTTTGTTGAGCAGCGTGAGGTACTCGCCGACCCTGAGGGATAGGGTGATCCGGGTGGTCTGGACGCCGTAATAGCGCAACCAGGCCTTCCGGTGCAGTTCCAACAGCAGTGCTCTGCTCTTTCCCGACAACTGCTCCCCGAGGGCATTGCTGGCAATGGAGGAAGCGCTGAGTAACTGGCTGACAGCGTTGGCAATGCTCGTATCGCCCCCCATGCCGCCGATCAGGGTCTTGGCACCGTGGAAGGCCCGGGTCTGCTCGTCGCCGGCCAGGTCTTGGACGAATTGTTCAGGTCCCGTTTTATCGAGGGCCCGCATGGCCTTGCGGAACAGGCTGTCCTGATCTTCCAGTTGCTCCAGCCAGAGGCTTCGCGTTGCACGGAAATGCTTGGTGGTGGGTTCGGTGACACCTCCGACCTGACACATCGCCAACATGCGGATAAAGCCATCGAGCGATTCATTGACCCGGAAGTCGTAGTCGTGGAGTGCCGCCAGCCGGAACGCAGCGCCGTCGTGATGGTCGGCATAGGGCTCGGCGACGTCGTTGACAGTCTTCTGCCAGGCCGCCAGGGTCTTGTCGTAATGGTCCTGGAACTTCTTGCGGGCTTCTTCGTCGTAGCGCTCGTCGAGCCGGTCACGGGCATCGCCAATTGCCTCGGCGCCCCGGCGCTCCTTCTCCTGCTCCAGATCGAGGGCCGGCAGAGGTGCCATGTAGTAAGGGTACCCGTGGGACTCGGAGATGGCGTTGTAGTCCTCCCGGTGCTTGACCACTGCCTCGGCCCCCTTGACCGCACGGGCATGCGCTGTGCTGACCTGGAACTGACGAACACCGAGCAACGTCTGCGAGGTGAAGTGCTTGAAACACCGTTCCGGTTCGGCAATCCATTCCTGCATGGCCTGATAGCGCAACAGGCGCTGGGCATTCAGTTCCTGGACCATGCCGATGGGATCGGGCAGAACCAGGGCCAGTACACCCTTGGGCAACTGGTACTCCTTGGTCACGGTACGCACATGCCCGGCCATGGCACGCAGCCGGTCATTGCGCGGGTAGAAGCCGTGCACACTGCGGAAATCGCCCGCCATGGAATAAGAATATTCAAGCACCTGTTGCAACTGCAGGTCGGTTTCGGTCATGGCGATGCCGACACTGGCCGGGTCCTCGCGGGCGACCTTGAGGTCGAGCTTGTAGAAGCGCTCGTCGAGGTTCATGCCGTCGACCACGCCACCACGCTGGTAGGCGCACAGTACTTCCTCGGGCCAAGGATCGTTGGCAATGGCCAGCCAGGCGGTGGAGTACCTGTGGGTATTGATATTGAGGAAGGCGGCGGGAATGTCGTGGTCCTCCTTGATGCAGAGCTTGCTCAGGGGGACCGGCTCTTCGCGCGGAATATGAAACGCCGGGAACTGACGTAACGCGCCCTCAGGGGTGACCTGGTAGGCCTGCCAGTACTTGCGGTCGAGCAGCACATAGAGGAAGCCCCGGCGCAGGATGCGCGGCTGGTCGGGCACCATGCGCACGGCCGTGACTTCGGAGTCGCGAGACACCGGCAGCGCCTGGGTTTGCCAAGGTTCAGGGGCATAGGCGGCGCGCAGCGGCAGGATGGGCAGGCCCCAGCGCTGGCAGGTCCGGCAGCGTTCGAGGGGCACCGGGTCGCCTTGCTCGATGGCCGCCTCGAGGTTGAGCTCGGGCTTGAAGTTGATGTTGAAAGTCATGAGTAATCCTCCGCTCGGGGCAGCTCGGCAAAGATGCGTTTCCAGTCGTTCGGGGTGTATTTCGTGAAATGGCTCAGCAGGTCTCCACCGCCCGCCCGCGCTTGGGAGATGGCCTTCTGGATATCCGGGTGCTGTGGCAGATCGGGGTGATAGAACACCTGGTGCAGACTGAGGGCGATAAGGTCGCGACTGTCTTTGAGCCCGAGCCTGCGGGCATCACGGATCAGGCGAAAACCGTGCACACCTGCCTGGGGCGGCAGCACCGATTTACCCGTCCAGCCCCACGGGGCAAATACCGGAGGGTTCTTCACTGCATCACGCCAGACGCCCAGGAACCGCCGAATCGCCGGCGCCAGCTGCTGGGTCTCGCGGACCAGTTGGGGAAGTTCAGAATCAGGGAAGTAGTTGGTGCTGCGTATCTGGTTGTAGCCCTCCTCCCAACTGACCGGGAATAGCCATACCCGGATCGCCCCCAGCAAGTCGCCTGCCTGGGGCCCCATCGCACCGACCAGCAACTCCAGCCTCAGGGGTTCGAACCAGGGCGAGGGCCAGCCGTCTTCGGAAGCGGTGGTCTCGCAGCGGGTTGCGATATGGCTGGCGATCACCTCCAGCGGCTGCTTACTGGCCAGCCAGCCGCATATATAGCGCTGGTTGTAGCCAAGGTCCCACTCGGCGTAATCGGTGCTGAGCTCAAGATAATGCGGCGCCACCTCCTCGCCCGGCGCGGCCAGTTGAATCAGCGCGGGGCAAATCTCCGGGGTGTGGCTGAGGTCTGGCCGCAGTACGCGCGTAACAGCGCTGGCACCCAGCGACTCGATCAGCGAGGGCACGCTGAGTGGATGATGCAGCGCACATTCGGCCTGCCCGTCCACCAGCAGGTAGATATAGTCATCCGGGTCACGGTATTGCCCGGCAAAGTTGGTGATGCTCTCCCTGCTCATCGGCTTGGCTCCTTGCTGACCTGGGTCAGGCTGGAGAAGTCGACGGCGGGGTTGGTGCAGCTCAGGTCGATATCGAGAAGGATGGTTTTGGACAGGCCTTCGCGCAGGCGGAATTCGACGACTTCAAAGTCGTCGTTGCCTGCGCTGAAGCTGAAGCGCAGATCGGATTGGACGGGCATGCAGAGCTCCCTGCAACTACGCACCCATCGCAAGCATCAGCGCCGGGCCGCATGTGGATCGGGGTATCCACCTCGGCGTCGGGCCGGAAGAATGGCGGGCCGCTGACCAAGGGGATGTCCATGGAAATGATTCCGTGGAAATCCTGAACCTCGGTCAGCGGTGGATATATAGGAAAAATCCCAAGCTTCATCGCGAAATGGCTGAGCGTTCGAGTCGGGATGGGATACGGCCTGGATGGTTTTGGGACCGCGTCGACTTTTGATCAATACACATCCCGCAAATACCGCTTGTCCCGACCCATCTGCGCCACGAACGCCGCCGCCTCTTCAGCGCTCATACCGCCATGCTCGGCCACCACTTCCTTCAAGGCTGCGTCCACATCCTTGGCCATCCGCGAGGCATCACCGCAGACATAAAAGAACGCTCCGTCCTGCAACCAGCGCCACAGTTCCGCGCCCTGCTCGCGCATCCGTTGCTGCACGTAGATCTTCTCCGCCTGATCGCGGGAGAAGGCCGTGTCCAGCCGGGTCAGCAGGCCGCTGTCGCGCCAACCCTGCAACTCGTCGCGGTAGTAGAAGTCGCAGGCCTCGCGCTGTTCGCCGAAGAACAGCCAGTTACGCCCCTTGGCCCCGCGCGCTTCGCGTTCCTGGAGGAAGCCACGGAACGGCGCGATGCCGGTGCCAGGGCC
The DNA here is from genome assembly GCF_057808595.1 of Pseudomonas sp. FG98. NCBI lineage: Bacteria > Pseudomonadati > Pseudomonadota > Gammaproteobacteria > Pseudomonadales > Pseudomonadaceae > Pseudomonas > Pseudomonas sp. FG98. The sequence continues at coordinate 10,647 of NZ_JBMDIJ010000036.1, forward strand.
GACCATGATCACCGGCAGGTCGTCATTCTGCGGCAGACGGAAACTGGCCGAAGGCTGCGGGAAGATCGCGACCTTGAGGTCCTGCGCCCGATCCGCGAGGAAGCTGGAACAGACGCCCTTGCGCTGTCCGTAACGCACCGTGGACATGGTCAGGTGCACCTGCCGCGGATACTTCAGCGGACTGGAACTGATGGAGTACAGGCGCGGCTGCAACGGTTTGAGCAGCGCCAGCCATTCGGCCTGGGACAACGCCAGGGGGAACTCGGCGAGCAGGTCCACCAGTTGCCGCCCCCACAGCCAGTCATTCAGCGCGGCTTTGTCCGTGGGCAACCCGCTGACCTTCTGCAGGATCTGCGGGGTGATGCGGGTGATGTCCAGGTGTTCGAGCAGCGCAGTGGCCAGTGGCATCGGCCCCTTGAGATCGACCATGGCCTTGCCGTCGAGGCCGCTGAGTTCGAGAAATTCGTCCACCAGTTGCGGGCAGTTGCACGGCCACACGCCAAGGGCATCGCCGGCCTGATAGCTCAACCCGCTGTCGCCCAGGTCGAAGACGATCTGCCGGGTTTCCTTGTCCGCCCCCGGGCCATTGAGCAGGCGGTTTTCCAGCAGCGCTGCGGGCAACGGCTGCTGCTTGGCGAACGCCGGCCTTGGTGCTTCGGCCACCGGCACCGGCGCGTCGGCCAGCCTGGCAGTCAGGGCCTGCAACCAGTTGGCGAAAGGCTCATCGAAATCCGGCTCGCAATCGACCCGCTCCAACAGGCGCTGCCCACCCAGCTCGGCCAGGCGCTGATCCAGCTTGCGCCCGAAGCCGCAGAACTGGTCGTAGCTGGAGTCGCCCAGCGCCAGTACGGCGTAGGGGCGCTTGGCCCAATCACCGGCCTCCCCTTGCAACGACTGCCAGAACGCCGCGCCGCTGTCCGGCGCCTCGCCGTCGCCGAAGGTGCTGGTGATCAGCAGCAGGCTGGCTGCCGCTCCGATCCGTGCCGGTTGTGCGGCCTCCATGCAATCCAGTTGCACGCTCAGTCCGGCCGCGCGCAGATGGTCGACGCAGCGTTCGGCGAGAGCCTGGCTGTTGCCGGTCTGCGAGGCCCAGAGCACCAGGTGCGGCGGGGCTTCGCTGATGACCGGCAAGGCCGCAGCTTCGCTACGGGAGTAGACCCCCGCCAGCAAGCCATCGACGAACAGGCGCAGGGCCGGAGCCAGCGGCGCACTGGCCGGAAGCACCGGCACGCCTTGCGGCTGCGCAGCACCAAGTCCTTGAAGGAATCCATGCAGGTACTGCTGCTCGCTGTCGGCCAGGGCCATGGCCGGTGGTGCGCCCAGGCCCAAGGCCTTGCGCAGGGTGTCGGTGGGCATCGTCCGGGTCTCCTCGGGGATGGCAGGGTTCAGTTCAAGGGCATCGATTCGTTCACCGCCGACCCGGGTCAGGGCCACGGCGCAGTGCTTGAAGGCGGGTTGCAGGGAGATCGGATCCACGGCATCGCTGGTCACCGCGTTGATCGCCAACGCGTCGCCGTACAGGTCGTTCCAGTGAAAGGGTGCAAAGCAGTTGCCCGGCATCACCCGGGTATTGATCCGCGCCGGCAGCAACGCCTGACCTCGGCGCGAGCGGATCTGCACCTGGTCCTTCTCGGCGATGCCGAGGGCAGCGGCATCGTCCGGGTGGATTTCCACGAAGGGGCCGGGCTCCAGCTTGTTCAGGCTGGCGACCTTGCCGGTCTTGGTCAGGGTGTGCCACTGGTGCTGGACGCGGCCGGTATTGAGCACCAGCGGGTAGGATTCATCCGGTAGTTCGGCAGGCGGCAGCCAGGGCCGGGCGAAGAAACGTGCCTTGCCGGAGGGCGTGGCGAAGCTGATCGCGGGCCGCTGGCCGTCAGGGGTTTCTCGCAGGTTCTGGCTCAGGCCGTTGTTGAGATAACGCAGCGGGCTGCGGGATTCGCTGCGCCCCGGTTCGAACGGCCATTGCTGCGGTCCGCTGCGTAGTTTTGCGTAGTCCAGGCCACGCAGGTCGTAGCCGGTGGCCGGGTTCCAGGCCTGGCGGATTTCGGCGAAGACTTCCTCGGCACTGGCGTAGCTGAAGCCCTCGGCGTAGCCCATGGCACAGGCGACCCGGGCAATGATCTGCCAGTCCGCCAGGCTGTCGCCAGGAGCGTCCACCGCCTTGGCGGTGAGGGTCAGGTTGCGCTCGGAATTGATCATCACCCCTTCGGATTCGGCCCACAGTGCGGCGGGCAGAAGGATGTCGGCATAGCGGTTGGTTTCGGTGTCGAGAAAAGCGTCCTGGCTGATCACCAGCTCCGCCGCGCGCAGGCCGTCGATCACCCGCTGGCGGTTGGCGACACTGGCCACCGGGTTGCTGCAGATGATCCAGCAGGCCTTCACCTGCCCCGCTGCCATCTGCTCGAACAGGCCGATGGTGCCCTCGCCCGCCTCGGCCCGCAGGCTGCCGGCGGGGAGTTTCCAGAGGTTTTCGATGAACTGCCGATCAGCCTCCACCAGGGCCGAGCGCTGTCCGGGCAGTCCCGGCCCCATGTAGCCCATTTCCCTGCCGCCCATGGCATTGGGTTGACCGGTCAGTGAGAAGGGACCGCTGCCAGGACGGCAGATGGCGCCAGTGGCCAGGTGCAGGTTGCACAGGGCGTTGCTGTGCCAGGTGCCATGGATGCTCTGGTTCAGGCCCATGGTCCAGCAGCTCATCCAGTCCCTGGCACCACCGATCATGGCGGCAGCCTGGCGCAGATCGGCCTCGCTCAGGCCAGTGATTTCGGCGACCCGCGCCGGGGTGTAGTCGGCGAGAAAGGCCGGCATTTCCTCCCAACCTTCGGTGTAGGCCTCGATAAAGGCGTTGTCGGTCTGCCCGTTCTCCACCAGCAAGTGCAACAGGCCGTTGAGCAGGGCCAGGTCGGTGCCGGGGCGCACTTGCAGGAACAGGTCGGCCTTGTCTGCGGTGGCGCTGCGCCGGGGATCGACCACAATCAGCCGGGCCCCGGCCTTGAGCCGGTCGAGCAGGCGCAGAAAGAGGATCGGATGACAATCGGCCATATTCGCGCCGATCACGAAAAACACCTCGGCCTTGTCGAAATCCTGGTAGCTGCCCGGTGGCCCGTCCGCCCCCAGCGACAGCTTGTAACCGCTGCCGGCGCTGGCCATGCACAGGCGCGAGTTGGATTCGATATGGCGGCTGCGGATGTAGCCCTTCACCAGCTTGTTGGCCAGGTACTGGGCTTCCAGGGACATCTGCCCGGAGACATAGAGGGCGAAGGCATCCGCACCCTCGCGGTCGATGATCGTGCGCAAACGGCGGGCGGTCTGTTCGATGGCCTGGTCCATGCCCAGGCGCACCGGATCGCGCTGGCGCTGGTCACGCAGCCAGGCCCACTCCATGCGCCCGGAGTCGCGCAGCGGCTGATGACAGCTCAGGCCCTTGGTGCACAGCCGGCCGAAATTGCTCGGGTGCTGCTTGTCACCGCTGACCTTGGTCACCTTGTTATCGGTCACGCTCATGACGATGCCGCAACCGACACCGCAATACGGACAGACACTGCGCACCGTCGTGCTGGTCATGACCCCTGACTCCCCTGCCTTTCTGCGCAAAAAACAAAAAGGCGCCCTGCCACCCCGACCTGATGAACAGGGGGAGCAGCACGGCGCCTTTGTCGTGAACGGGGCAATCGACGTTGATTGCCTGATACGCAGGTAAAGCAAGGGCCGCGCCAGATGCCGCGAGCAGCGGATTTGCCGCGTTACGCCTGGCTTGGCCGTGGTCGCGCTGCACCGTCTTGGGGACGGTTGCACCAATGCGCGGCAGGCCATGGCCGTCATTGCTGGCCATTGGCCGGATCATTACAATCCGCGCAGTCCCGGCGGGCATGGCCCGTCGCCCCGCCTCCGGAGTGCTTCATGGAAGAAATCGAACAGCGCTGGCTGCATGCCCTGTCCGCACCAATGGCTGCGCTGAACGGCGCCAGCTACACCTCGCCACGCTACTTCGACGACGAGCGCCAGATCGACCTGCAAAGCTCGTGGAACATCGCCGACCGCCAGCAGTTGCTCGACATTCTGCCGATGGCCGACAACGGTCACGCCAGCGAACTCAATGCTGCCTACTGGCACTACCAGCGCGACCTGCCGAGCCAGTGGCAAGCACGCCTCGAACACCTGGACCGGCGCCAGCGGATCCTCCACGACTATGCCGCGCGCACCTTGCTCGACTGCGGCTACGGTGGCACCCGCGCCTGGGACCTGGGGCGCATGGGGTTCCTGCTGCGCTGCGGGGTACGCAACGGCTGGCTCAACCTCGACGAAAGCCTCTGGCTGCACGGTCGCCTGGCCCTGCGCGCGCGCCATTACTACAACAGTTGGCCGGCCTACCTCGCCGGTTTCGTGATCGGGCGCAGCCTGTGGAACTGTTCGGACCTGCCCGATGAGCACCTGCTCCAGCAACTGGAACGCCAGGGCAGCGAACGCTGGAACCAGAACCTGGTGGCCAACCTGAGCAACGCCGGCAATGCCCCCTTGGCCGACCTGCCCTGGCACCTGCCGCTGGACCTGCCGGAACAGCCGGCATCGATTGAAGAAGGGACCTGGTCATGACTTGCTGGATCCGCCTTGGTATCGAACCGACCAAAGACCAGAACGCTATTCGGGGTGCCTATCGGGCACGTCTGCCGGAGCATCATCCGGAAACCGATCCCGAGGGTTTCCAGGCCCTGCGCGAAGCCTATGAAACCGCGCTGCGCCATGCCCGAGAAACGGAGCAGGAAGCCCCCGCCGAACGCGATGTCAGCCTGGCCCAGGCGACGCTGGACCAGTTCGCCGAATTGCTGAAGGACAGCACCCGCCGCTTCAATCCCCAGGCCTGGGAGGCGTTCATCCAGCAACTCGACCTGCTGCCGCTGGAGGCGCTGGAAGATATCAGCTGGCCGCTGCTGGAGGCCGTGCGCGGCAACGGCATCCTGTCCAACGAATGCGTGCGTCCGCTGGCCCGGCGCCTGGCCTGGTTGCAGCAACTGCTGCGTCTGGATTTTGAACAGGCCCAGGATATCGAAGCATTCCTGGCCCGCCTCGAAGAGCCCGACCTGGTCCCCTGCCACCTGATCAACAACTGGCCCGGCGTCGCCCAGCAGGAAACCCTGTGGTACCTGCACACCCTGGAGTACCTGTACAACGAACGACCGCTGTTCGAGTACGAGGCCTTCGCCAGCCAGCACCTGTGCCTGCCGTTGCCCAAGGACGACGCCCTGCCCCGGCGCTTGCTGCTCCAGTGCAGCCAGGCGGGGATCGGCCTGCCCGATCTGTTCGAGTGGTGCATGGACGAATGGCATGCACATCCCGATGACCTCGACCTGCTGTACCTGCTGGCCGTGCAGAGCAGCCTGCTGAACCTAGGTGAACTGGCCCTGCGGTACTGGAGCCTGTTGCACCGCAAGCACCATCATCCGCAAGCGCCACGCCATCTCCTCGACCTGTGCTACGGCATGCAGCCGGAGCTCCTGCCCTTGCTGATCCAGGCCCTGGACTTCCAGGAGGAGACGCTGCAATGGCCGGACGACCTCACTGACCAGGCACAAGTCTATGGCAGCAACGCCCAGGCCCCGGAAACCCTGAGCCGCTGGTTCGCAGCCAAGCGCAGCATCGACGGAGGCATCGCCGCCACCTATGTCGACTGGCGCATCGACAGCGACCAGGAACTGCCGCTATTGGCCTGGCTGCTGGACGAGCATCCACAACCAGATCTGCAACACCTGTATCGCCAGGCCTGGGCCCTGCAGCGCGGCGATATCGCCTTGTTGCAGCAGATCGTCGCCAGCCCGGCCAGCGACCAACCGCTCGACGAACTGATCCTCGCCGGGTTTCGCCGCCAGGCCCGCCAACAGCTGGCGTGGCTGGAACAGGCGCCGGTTCCCCGTGCGCTGAAGCAGTGGATCGAGAGCGACGAGGAGTCGCCGCCCCTGCCCGCGCAACTGGAAGAAGGCCACGCGCCACAGGCCTGTGGCGAATGGCTGGTGCGCCTGCGCGCCTATGACGGAGGCGCGCTGCAACGGATAGTCGAGCATTTCCATATCCAACAGCTGTCGCCGGCGCCTTTCGCCCTGGTCCAGCAGATGCGCCTGGCGGTAGCCGGGTTGCAACTGCCCATGGAGCAAGACCCCTGGCAATGGTATGCCCGGCATTTGTTCATCCTGGCCCTGATGGAGCAACCGCAGCGCTGGCTGGAACTGATCACGCCAAGCCTGCTGGGCAATCTGGACTATCCGCCGGGTCACCCGTTCGCGGCCACCCGTGATCTGCTGGCGAGCTGGCTGGAACGGCAGGCGCCTCTCGAAGCCCTTCTGGCACGCCTGGATCCGGGCAACCTGGTGCAACTGCGCCTGACCGAGGTGCTCTGCACCGTGCAAAGCGCCCTGGACAGTCCGCGCTATCCCGAGACCCCGGTGCTGTTCAGGCACTTCGTCGACGATCCCCAGGCGTTCGCCGACGAGCCGTACAGCATGATGCTGTTCTGGGGCGTGCTCTACAGCGATCCCCACCTGCACCCGGAGGATCGGCAGTACCTGCGCGACTGCATGCAGGGCGTGGACCATCCGGATCCCTGGTTCGAGGAATTCCGCAGCAGCCTGCCCAAGGGCATCCTCATCCGTCCGCAAGCCCGGGCCCTGAAAAACCAGGGGCTGGATGACGATACGTTCTGGCGGGTCCAGGAGGTGCTGGCAAGGATGGCGGGCGACAAGGGCATGCTCCCGGATATCAAGACCCTGACCAGCCTGCAGGTAGCCAAGGACGACCCGCAGATCGCCCAGGGCCTGCGCCTGGCGGTGACCGCCTTGCTGGCGCTGGTGGAACGCCTCTACGGCCTGAAAAACCAGGATGTGGAGGCCGAATTCTGGGAGTTCTGGAAGCTCAAGAGCCGTCTTGGCCGCGGCGCGTTCGCCCTGATGCTGGTCTACTGGTGCCTGCTCGGCCTGCTGCTGATCCGCTTGCCGAAAGAATTTGCCGGCCTGGGCATGCTCGTCGCGCTGCTCGGTGTGCTGAGTAGCTGCCTGCGGCGCCTGCATGACCGCGGGCAAGGCGCGGGCACCTTGCTGATCATGTGCCTGATCGTCCCGGCGATACCCTTCAACCTGTTCCTGCTGCTGGTTTCACCGGGTGACGTGCTGCCCAACAACTTTGGCATGCCGCCGACCGTGCGAGGCAAAAAGCGCCTCGTCGACGGTCTGCAAAACCTGTTGCGACCGCTGAAACCTAAACGCCGAGCTCGTCGAGAAGCCGCGAAAGGGACTGGCGACGGCTGGTGATCTCATCGGCCCGCTGGCTGGCGAGTACTGCATTGAACTCGTCCAGCCAGGCCCCGATAAGCTCGCGTTCCTCGCCCAGGCTGTGCATCCAGGCCCGCTCCAGACGAGCACTGAGGGCGCGGTTGGGCAAGGTGTCGCGGGGATGGATCTTCAGCCCGGCGAGGCGCGCGCGGCTGTTGGCTCGCGCCTCCTCGTCCAGGCCGGTGGGGCTGCGGTCGATGCTGTGGCTATGACGTTCGCCACTTTCCAGCAGGGTCACGTCCACTTCCAGCAGGCCGTTGATGTCGTAGCTGAAACGCACGTCGATGTCTTGCAGGCGACCGACCTGGGGCAGCGGCACCTCGAAGGCATCGACGAAGATATTGTCGCGAACCCAGGGGCGCTCGCCCTGGTAGACCTCGATGCGGATGATCTTCTGCTCGACGTGGGTACTGTAGAACCGCTGCACCTTCGAGGTCGGGATCACCGTGTTGCGCTCGATGATCGGCGAAAAGGCCCCGCGCACGTCTTCGCCGCGCATGGAGGAAATCCCCAGGGTATAGGGGCAGACATCGGTGAGGATGAGTTCTTCGATCGCGGCGTCCCGCGCCTTGCAGGCCGCCTGGCTGGCAGCGCCGAGGGCGACGATGGTATCCGGGTCCAGGTGCCGGTACGGCAGGCGGCCAAACAGGGTGGCGACCATCTGCTGCACCGCCGGCATACGCGTAGCGCCGCCGACCAATACCAGGCTGTCGAGATCTCGCGGGCTCAGGCGGGCATCGCGCAGGGCCTGTTCGATCGGGGCGCGCAGGCGGGCCAGCAACGGCGCCCAGATCGACTGGGCACGGGCCTCGTCCAGTTGCCACTCGCGAACACTGTCCGCGCCTTTCCAGCTTAGCGATTGCGGCCCCTGGGCCAGCCGGCACTTGAGCTGTTCGAGTGAGTCGTACAGGGTGGCCAGGGCCTGCGGTTCGATGGCCTGGACATCGAGTTGCCAGTCCTTGAGGCAGGCTTGCAGCAAGGCTTCGGTAAAGTCCTCGCCGCCAAGGAAGTTGTCGCCGGTGGACGCATGCACTTCGATCAGCGGCAGGGAGTATTCCAGCACCGTGACGTCGAAGGTGCCGCCACCCAGGTCGAAGATCAGCGTGCGCTCGAATTTCTGTTCGTGCAGGCCGTAGGCCATGGCCGCGGCAGTCGGTTCGTTGATCAGGCGCTGCACCTTGAGCCCGGCCAGTTCGGCGGCGAAGCAGGTGCGCTTGCGTTGCTCGTCGCTGAAATAGGCCGGCACGGAGATCACCGCCTCGCTGACCGCAACGCCGAGATGGGCTTCGGCGTCCTGTTTCAGCGCACCCAGCACCAGAGCCGAGAGCTCTTCCGGGCTGAAGGACTGGCTGCCCAGTTCGAACCGCTTGTCACTGCCCATGAAACGCTTGAAGGCTGCGGCAGTGCGCTGCGGATGGGTGGTCAGTCGCGAGCGAGCGGCGCGGCCAACGAGAATGCTGCCGTCTTCGTCGACGCTGACCACCGACGGGGTCAGCACTTCGCCAAGGGCGTTGGGAATCAATTGGGCGCGGCCATCGCGCCAGACGGCGATCAGGCTGTTGGTGGTACCGAGGTCGATGCCCAGCAACGGGGCGGGAGAAACACTGGCGTCCTGCATGGTCGATCTCTTGCTCAGAAAGGGAAGCTGGCAAGGGATACCAGCGCGCTGGTGGATTCTGGACGAACGACAGAAACAAAAAAAGCGACCCTAAGGTCGCTTTCTCTGTTGCTTCCGGGTGTTCAGTGGGCCCTGGAAGCTAAATATGGCGCAGCGGACGGGACTCGAACCCGCGACCCCCGGCGTGACAGGCCGGTATTCTAACCGACTGAACTACCGCTGCGCGTAACACTGAGAAGTGGTGGGTGATGACGGGATCGAACCGCCGACCCTCTGCTTGTAAGGCAGATGCTCTCCCGGCTGAGCTAATCACCCATCGTCTCGGTGTGGCGCGCATTCTACGGAGCACCCCACACTCTGTAAAGCACTTTTTGAAAAAAAATTTTCAGGCGTTCCAACGACTTAGCGGACTTGGCCTGGAAGCATCAGCCGGAGAATAATGCCCCCCTTATATAGAGAGGAGAGATCCGCCCCATGTGGTTCAAAAACCTGCTGAGCTACCGCCTGACCCAGGACATTCCGTTCGATGCCGAAGCACTGGAAGCCGCACTGGCCAGCAAGCCCGCCCGCCCGTGCGCCAGCCAGGAGTTGACCACCTACGGCTTCGTCGCCCCGTTCGGCAAAGGCGAGGACGCTCCCCTGGTGCATGTCAGCGGTGACTTCCTGCTGATCGCCGCACGCAAGGAAGAACGCATCCTGCCTGGCAGCGTCGTGCGCGATGCGGTCAAGGAGAAGGTCGAGGAGATCGAGGCCGAGCAGATGCGCAAGGTCTATAAGAAGGAACGCGACCAGATCAAGGACGAGATCGTCCAGGCCTTCCTGCCGCGTGCCTTTATTCGCCGGGCAATGATCTTCGCCGCCATCGCGCCGAAGCTCGGCCTGATCCTGGTCAACTCGGCCAGCGCCAAGCGCGCCGAAGACCTGCTGTCGACCCTGCGTGAAGTGATGGGCTCGCTGCCGGTGCGTCCGGTGACGGTGAAGATCGCGCCAAGCGCGACCATGACCGACTGGGTGAAGAACCAGCAGGCTGCCCCGGACTTCCATGTCCTCGACGAATGCGAACTGCGCGACACCCACGAGGACGGCGGCATCGTCCGCTGCAAGCGCCAGGACCTGACCAGCGAAGAAATCCAGATGCACCTGGGCACCGGCAAGCAGGTCACCCAGCTGGCCCTGGCCTGGCAGGACAAGCTGTCCTTCGTGCTGGACGACAAGACGGTGATCAAGCGCCTGAAGTTCGAGGAACTGCTGACCGACCAGGCCGAGGAAGACGGCGGCGAGGAAGCGCTGGGCCAACTGGATGCCAGCTTCACCCTGATGATGCTGACCTTCACCGAGTTCCTCCCGGCGCTGTTCGAGGCACTGGGTGGCGAGGAGATTCCGCAGGGGATCTGACATCTCCGGGACCGCTTTGCGGTCCATCGCCGGCAACGCCGGCTCCCACAAGGGTCGGCGGTGCACATGAATCCTGTGGGAGCCGGCGTTGCCGGCGATGGGCCGCAAAGCGGCCCCCGGATTTGCTCAAGGCACCAGAACGGTGCACCATAGCGCCACTGCGAGGACGGCCTCGCGACGCTGCGCGTGAACACCCGGGGACGGCCCCATCACCCTGATGGAGATTCGAGCATGTCCTGGATCATTCTGTTTTTCGCCGGCCTTTTCGAAGTCGGCTGGGCGGTCGGCCTGAAGTACACCGACGGCTTTACCCGCCCCCTCCCCACCGTCCTTACCGTCGCCGCCATGGCCATCAGCCTCGGCCTGCTTGGCCTGGCCATGAAGGAACTGCCGCTGGGTACCGCCTATGCCATCTGGACCGGCGTCGGCGCCGTGGGCACGGTGATCGCCGGGATCATCCTGTTCGGCGAATCCATGGCCCTGGTGCGCCTGGTCAGCGTTGCGCTGATCGTCGCCGGGCTGATTGGCCTGAAGGTCAGCGCCAGCTGACCTTCTTCGCTCAAACCGCTAGCGGACTTCTCCGCGCAACGCCCCTACCCGCTCACGCAACAGCGCCGGCTCCGCTTCCTCGCCAGGAATCGCGGCGCCGGCCACCAGGGTCACCCGCGACCAGAAGCGGCGGAAAAAGCCCTTGGCCGGATCGCGGCTGAAGAAACTGCCCCACAACCCTTGCAGCGCCAGCGGGATCACCGGCACCGGGGTGCGTTGCAGGATCAGCTTGACCCCGCCCTTGAACTCGTCGATCTCGCCATCCCCGGTCAGCTTGCCTTCCGGGAAGATGCACACCAGCTCACCCTCCTCCAGATAGCGGGCGATGCGCTCGAACGCCTGGTCGTAGGTGGCGCGGTCTTCGTTGCGCCCGGCGATGGGAATGGCCCCGGCGGTACGGAAGATGAAGTTGAGCACCGGCAGGTTGTAGATCCGGTAGTACATGACGAACCGCATCGGCCGGCGCACCGCCCCGGCGATCAGCAGCGCATCGACGAAGGACACGTGGTTGCACACCAGCAGCGCCGCGCCCTCGTCGGGAATCCGCTCCAGGTCGCGGTGCTTGACCCGGTACATGGAATGGCTCAGTAGCCAGATCATGAAGCGCATGCTGAACTCGGGGACGATCTTGAAGATGTAGGCGTTGACCGCGATGTTGAGCAGCGACACCACCAGGAACAGCTGCGGAATCTCCAGCCCGGCCACGCCGAGCAGGACGATGGTGACGATGGCCGAGACCACCATGAACAAGGCGTTGAGGATGTTGTTGGCGGCGATCACCCGGGCCCGCTGGTCCTCCGGGGTACGCGCCTGGATCAGCGCGTACAGCGGCACGATGTAGAAGCCGCCGAACACGCCAAGGCCGACGATCGACAGCAGGATCCACCAGGCCTGGCTCATGCCCAGCAGCGCCATCCAGTCGTAAGGCGCGGCGGCGGCCGGGATATCCCCGGAGTGCCACCACCAGAGCAGGCCGAACAGGGTCAGGCCGAAAGAGCCGAAGGGCACCAGGCCGATTTCCACCTTGCGCCCGCTGAGACGTTCGCAGAGCAGCGAGCCCAGGGCGATACCCACCGAGAACAGGGTCAGGACCAGGGTGACTGCGGTTTCATCGCCGTGCAGCCAGAGCTTGGCGTATTCCGGAATCTGGGTCAGGTAGATGGCGCCGACGAACCAGAACCACGAGTTGCCGACGATCGAACGGGACACCGCCGGGGTCTGGCCGAGCCCCATGCGCAGGGTCGCGGCGGTCTGGGAAAAGATGTTCCATTGCAGCTTCAGTTCCGGCGACGCGGCGGCGGCACGAGGAATGAAGCGGCTGGCGAGATAGCCCAGGGCGGCGGTGAGGACGATACCGCTGGCCACCACCGGCGCGTAGCCACTGGCGGACATCATCACCCCGGCGCCGATGGTCCCGGCGAGGATCGCCAGGAAGGTGCCCATCTCCACCAGGCCGTTGCCGCCGACCAGTTCGTCCTCGTGCAGGGCCTGGGGCAGGATCGAGTACTTCACCGGCCCGAACAGCGCCGAATGGGTACCCATGGCGAACAACGCCAGGAGCAGCAACCACAGCTGGTTATAAAGGAAGCCGACGGCGCCGATGGCCATGATCACCACCTCGGCCAGCTTGATGGTGCGGATCAGCGCGTCCTTGGCGTACTTCTCGCCGAACTGCCCGGCCAGTGCCGAAAACAGGAAGAACGGCAGGATGAACAGCAAGGCGCAAAGGTTGACCAGCATCGAACCGTCGCCACCGATGCTGAGTTTGTAGAGGATCGCCAGGATCAACGACTGCTTGTACAGGTTGTCGTTGAAGGCACCCAGGGACTGGGTAATGAAGAAGGGCAAGAAGCGGCGCTTCTTGAGCAAGGCGAACTGGGAGGTGTGGCTCATCGTCCGTGTACCTGTTCGGGGCGTTGGTTATTTGAGGCGCCGAAAGCGGGAAAAGCCACACTTTGCCGGATAACCCTTTCCTGGGGCCAGTCCAAAGGGCCCTATCGCTGGCAATGCCAGCTCCCACAGGTTTCTGTGTCGGGCCTGGATCATGCGTCTGGCCCGGAACCTGTGGGAGCCGGCGTTGCCGGCGATGAGGCCCTCAAGCCGACTTGATGCACGGAGACACGAACAACTCCCCGCGCCAGGCCCCGCACAACGTGCGCCAGCCCACCAGCAACCACATCCCCACCAGCGCCAGCACCAGCACCTCGCCCATCACCTGGAAGAAGCCGATATGCAGCCAGCTCCCCAGCTTCAGGGTCGCCAATGCATAGACCCCCAGCGGAAAGGTGAAGCCCCACCAGCCCAGGTTGAACGGCATGCCCTGGTGCACATGCTTGAGAGTGATCAGCAGCGCCGTCAGCAACCACCAGAAGCCGCAACCCCAGAGCACCATCCCGGCAATCAGACCCAGCCCGCGGGCGGTCTCGCCAAAACCGGCCAGGCCGTTGGTGGCGAAGATCGCCGGCGCATCACCGCCGAGCAGGAGCATGCCCAGGGCACCGGTGCCGATCGGTCCCAGCGCCAGCCAGCTCGACGCGGCCATGTGCGCCGGCGGCAGTTTGTGCAGGGCCATGCGCAGGATGAGGATGGTCAGGATGCTGAACGCCACCGGCAACGACACCGCCCACAGCACATAGCTGGTGACCAGCATGTGCAACTGCCGCGTGCTGTCCGCCAGGTGCGGCGCGAGCAGGCCACCACTGGCCGCCGCTACTTCCGCCGCCACCACCGGCAGCAGCCAGACCGCTGTCATCTGGTCGATGCTGTGTTCCTGGCGGGTGAACATCAGGAACGGAATGGCCACGCCGCAGAGCAGGGCCATGGCCACGTCGATCCACCACAGCGCTTCGATCCAGGGCAGGAGGCCGTCGCCAAAGCGCGGCAAAGCGAACAGCAGTGCACCGTTAAGCACCGTCGCCAGCCCCATGGGAATGGTGCCGAAAAACATCGACACGGTGGAGTGAGCGAAGATCCGCCGCGCTTCGTGGAAGAACATCAGCCAGCGCGCGCCATACAACAGACTGAACAACACCAGGAGTCCGCTGGCCAGCCACCACAAGCCTTCGGCCAGCCCATGCAGCCCGGCAAATGCCTGGGGCAAGGCCAGCGCCAGCACGCCGGTGCCCATGACCACGGCAAACCAGTTCGGGGTGAACTGGCGGATCACTTCCCGCGGATGGGTCAGGCGATTGAAGGGGCGCAAGGGATGGATAGCAGTCTGGCAAGGCATGGCGGTGTGTCTCCTGTCCTCTCATGAGGTGGAAACAACGATACAAACAAAAGTTATATCCATATAACGGTTATTTTCTCTATCTGTTATCGGTTTTGCCGATAAAAGACCGGCCAAATACGCCGTAAGGCGTCTGCAATGCCCTTTGCCTGCGACGCCCTGCCACTGCGACCTTGGTCGGCGCTGACGAAGCCCGGACGGCATGCCAGACTGATTGATCGAGGTGGCTGCCCGCCAGGGCGGCACGGTTTTTCTGTTCGGAGTCTTCATGTCGTTGTCCAGCGGGCTGATCGCGGGAGTCGCCCTGGTCTATATGGCCATCATGTTCGCCATCGCCTTCTACGGCGACCGCCGCGGCACGCCCCTGCCACCGCGCCTGCGTGCCTGGGTCTACAGCCTGTCGCTGGCGGTGTACTGCACCAGCTGGACCTTCTTCGGCGCGGTCGGCCAGGCCGCCGAACAGCTCTGGGCCTTCCTGCCGATCTACCTGGGCCCAGTGCTGCTGCTGATCTTCGCGCCCTGGGTGCTACAGAAGATGGTGCTGATCAGCAAGCAGGAGAACATCACCTCCATCGCTGACTTCATCGCCGCGCGCTATGGCAAGTCGCAGACCCTGGCAGTGGTGGTGGCGCTGATCTGCCTGGTCGGCGTGCTGCCGTATATCGCCCTGCAACTCAAGGGCATCGTCCTCGGCGTCAACCTGCTGATCGGCGCCAATGCCGACGCCACCGGCAGCCGGGTGCAGGACACCGCCCTGGTGATCTCGCTGGTGCTGGCGCTGTTCTCCATCGTGTTCGGCACCCGCAGCCTGGACGTGACCGAGCACCACCGCGGCATGGTCCTGGCCATCGCCTTCGAGGCCATCGTCAAGCTGCTGGCTTTCCTCGCCGTCGGCGCTTTCGTGGTGTTCAACCTGTACGACGGTTTCGACGACCTGTTCAGCCAGGCCCGTGTCGCCCCGGCGCTGGACAGCTATTGGCAGGAGACCATCAACTGGCCGTCGATGATCGTCCAGACCGGCGTGGCGATGATGGCGATCATCTGCCTGCCCCGGCAGTTCCAGGTCACCGTGGTGGAGAATATCGAGCCCCAGGACATGCGCCTGGCGCGCTGGGTATTCCCCATGTACCTGGCCCTGGCCGCGCTGTTCGTGGTGCCGATTGCCCTGGCCGGACAGATGCTCCTGCCCGGCACGGTGATTTCCGACTCCTTCGTCATCAGCCTGCCCCTGGCCGAGGCCCATCCGAGCCTGGCCCTGCTAGCGTTTATCGGTGGCGCCTCGGCGGCTACCGGCATGGTCATCGTCGAGGCGGTGGCGCTGTCGACCATGGTCTCCAACGACATGCTGCTGCCCTGGCTGCTGCGCCGCAACAACGCCGAGCGCCCGTTCGAGGCCTTCCGCAGCTGGATGCTGACGGTGCGCCGAGTGACCATCGTGGTCATCCTCCTGCTCGCCTACGTCAGTTACCGCCTGCTCGGCTCCACCGCCAGCCTGGCGACCATCGGCCAGATCGCCTTTGCCGCAGTCACCCAACTCACGCCCGCCATGCTCGGCGCGCTGTACTGGAAGCAGGCCAACCGTCGCGGTGTGTTCGCCGGCCTCGCCACCGGTACCTTCCTGTGGTTCTACACCCTGGTCCTGCCGATCGCCGCCCACAGCCTGGGCTGGCCGCTGGAAGTGTTCCCCGGCCTGGCCTGGCTGCACGGCAATCCGCTGGGGCTACCAATCACCCCGCTGACCCAGGGCGTGGTGTTGTCCCTGGCCGGCAACTTCACGGTGTTCGCCTGGGTCTCGATCCTCTCGCGCACGCGGGTTACCGAGCACTGGCAGGCCGGGCGCTTCATCGGCCAGCAAAGCAGCTCGCGACCGAGCAACCGCTCGCTGCTGGCGGTGCAGATCGACGACCTGCTGCACCTGGCCGCACGTTTCGTCGGCGAGGAACGGGCGCGGCAGAGCTTTATCCGTTTCGCCTACCGCCAGGGCAAGGGCTTCAACCCCAACCAGAACGCCGACGGCGAATGGATCGAGCACACCGAGCGCCTGCTCGCAGGTGTGCTCGGCACCTCGTCGACCCGGGCGGTGGTCAAGGCGGCCATCGAAGGCCGCGACATGCAGCTGGAAGACGTGGTGCGCATCGCCGACGAAGCCTCGGAAGTGCTGCAGTTCAACCGCGCCCTGCTGCAAGGCGCGATCGAGAACATCAGCCAGGGCATCAGCGTGGTCGACCAGTCGCTGCGACTGGTAGCCTGGAACCGCCGCTACCTGGAGCTGTTCAACTACCCGGACGGGCTGATCAGCGTCGGTCGGCCGATCGCCGACATCATCCGCTACAACGCCGAGCGCGGCCTGTGCGGCCCCGGCGAGGCCCAGGTCCATGTGGCCCGGCGCCTGCACTGGATGCGCCAGGGCCGCGCGCATACCTCCGAGCGCCTGTTCCCCAACGGCCGGGTTATCGAGCTGATCGGCAATCCGATGCCGGGCGGCGGCTTCGTCATGAGCTTCACCGACATCACCCCGTTCCGCGAAGCCGAACAGCTGCTCAAGGACTCCAACGAAAGCCTTGAACAACGGGTCGCCGAGCGCACCCGCGAGCTGTCGCAACTGAACCTGGCGCTGACCGAGGCGAAGAGCCATGCCGAGGCGGCGAACAAATCCAAGACCCGTTTCCTTGCCGCCGTCAGCCACGACCTGATGCAACCGCTGAACGCCGCGCGGCTGTTCTCCGCTGCTCTCTCGCACCAGGCCGAGGGGCTGTCCGAGGAAGCCCAGCAACTGGTCCGGCACATGGACAGTTCGCTGCGCTCGGCGGAAGAACTGATCAGTGACCTGCTGGATATCTCGCGCCTGGAAAACGGCAAGATCACCCCGGACGCCAAGCCCTTTGCCCTTAACGAGCTGTTCGACACCCTGGGCGCGGAGTTCAAGGTGCTGGCTCGCGAGCAGGGCCTGGACTTCCGCGTACGCGGCAGCCGCCTGCGGGTTCAGAGCGACATGAAGCTGCTGCGGCGCATCCTGCAAAATTTCCTGACCAACGCCTTCCGCTACGGCAAGAGTCCGATCCTGCTGGGCGTGCGGCGTAGCCGGGAGCACCTGTGGCTGGAGGTCTGGGACCGCGGCCCAGGTATCGCCGACGACAAGCTG
Organism: Pseudomonas sp. FG98; assembly: GCF_057808595.1. NCBI lineage: Bacteria > Pseudomonadati > Pseudomonadota > Gammaproteobacteria > Pseudomonadales > Pseudomonadaceae > Pseudomonas > Pseudomonas sp. FG98. Next base: position 27,896 of record NZ_JBMDIJ010000036.1, read on the forward strand.
CAAGTGATTTTCGAAGAGTTCAAGCGCCTCGACAGCCACCAGACCCGCGCCGAGAAAGGCCTGGGCCTGGGCCTGGCGATCGCCGACGGCCTGTGCAAGGTGCTTGGCCATCCGCTGGAAGTGCGCTCGTGGACCGGCAAGGGCAGCGTGTTCCGCGTCAGCGTGCCGCTGGCCACCGCCCGCACGCCGGAGCCAGTGAAGACGCCGGAACAGGCCGGACAACCGCTGGCGGGCCTGCAGGTGCTGTGCGTGGACAACGAAGACAGCATCCTGATCGGCATGAACAGCCTGCTCAGTCGCTGGGGTTGCCAGGTGTCCACCGCACGCAACCGCGAGGAGTGCGCGGCGCTGCTGGACAAGGGCCTGCGACCGCACCTGGCGCTGGTGGACTATCACCTCGACGACGGCGAGATCGGCACCGAACTGATGGCCTGGCTACGCACCCGTCTCGGCGAGCCGGTGCCGGGGGTGGTGATCAGTGCCGACGGTCACGGCGAGACCATGGCCAAGGTCCACGCCGCCGGCCTCGACTTCCTCAGCAAGCCGGTCAAGCCGGCGGCCCTGCGTGCCCTGCTCAATCGCCATCTGAGCCTGGTGCAATAAGCCCGTCGTTGGCCGGGTTGCCCTCCCCGGCCATGGCCCGCTCCAGGAGATCGCCCGGCAGGCTCTTGCTGGCCCGGGCGCCGAGCAGCTTGAGTTGCTCGCTGCGACTGATCAGGTTGCCGCGCCCTTCGCAGAGCTTGTTGCGCGCCGCCGCATAGGCCTTGTCCACCTGTTGCAGACGATTGCCCAGCTCGTCCAGGTCCTGGATGAACAGAACGAACTTGTCGTACAGCCAGCCGGCGCGTTCGGCGATTTCCCGGGCGTTCTGGCTCTGCCGCTCCTGCTTCCACAGGCTGTCGATGACCCGCAGGGTGGCCAGCAGGGTGGTCGGGCTGACGATGACGATCTGCCGGTCGAAGGCTTCCTGGAACAGGCCCGGCTCGGCCTGCAACGCCGCCGAGAACGCCGCTTCGATGGGCACGAAGAGCAGGACGAAATCCAGGCTGGTGAGGCCGTCGAGGCGGTTGTAGTCCTTGCTCGACAGGCCTTTGACGTGACTGCGCAGGGAGTGCACGTGCTGCTTGAGGGCGGCCTGGGCAACATCGTCCTCGCTGGCGCCGATGAACTGCTGGTAGGCGGTGAGGCTGACCTTGGAGTCCACCACCACCTGCTTGTCGCCGGGCAGCATGATCAGCACGTCGGGCTGGAAGCGCTCGCCATCGGCGCTCTTCAGGCTGACCTGGGTCTGGTACTCGCGGCCTTTTTCCAGGCCGGCGTGTTCGAGGACCTTCTCCAGGATCAGTTCGCCCCAGTTGCCCTGGGTCTTCTGGCCCTTGAGCGCCTGGGTGAGGTTGGTTGCTTCGTCGCTCAGGCGCAGGTTGAGCTGTTGCAGGCGCTCCAGTTCCTTGCCCAGGGAGAAGCGCTCGCGGGCTTCCTGCTGGTAGCTCTCTTCCACGCGTTTCTCGAAGGCCTGGATGCGTTCCTTGAGCGGGTCGAGCAACTGGCCGAGGTGCTGCTGGCTGGTCTGGGCGAAACGCTGTTCGCGCTCGTCGAAGATCTTCGTCGCCATCTCGGCGAACTGGGCGCGCAATTCATCCCGCGAGCCTTGCAGGTCGGCGAGGCGTTGCGCATGGCTGTCCTGCTGCTCGCGCAGTTCGGCGTCAAGGGCAGCGCAACGGGCGTCAAGACGACGCAGCTCGGCTTCACGGGCGCTGCGTTCGAGATTCCAGGCATGGGCCGCGTCGCGGGCGTTGTCGCGATCGATCTGCAGCAGGTCCAGTTCCCGGGCCTGGGCCGCCAGGCTGGCCTGCTTGGCGCTGTTGGCCTGGCTGAGGTCGCTGATTTCGTCGCGGCTGGCGTCCAGTTGCGCCTGCAGGCCTTCCTGGGCCAGCAGGGCGCCGCTCAGACGCTCTTCCTGCAAGGCCAATTGCGCCTGGCGCTCGCTGTGCTGACGCTGCCAGCGCACCAGCACCACGGTCGCGGGGACCGCCGCCAGCAACATACCCAGCACCAGGCTGGTCAGATCCATTGCAACCATCGACAGCATGCTCATCCCTCGGAAAAAATCCCGCTGAGCTTACCAGTCCGGCTGCTCAGTCGCGCAGCAATTGGCGCAGCTCCAGTTGCGCGCGATGATCGCCAGCGCGGGCGGCCTGACGCAGCAGCTCGTGGCCGATGCGGCGATCGCGGGCATTACCGCAATCGCGGCAGAGCATCTGCCCGAGGCGACTTTGCGCCACCACCACGCCCTCCCGTGCCGGTTGCTTGAGCAGGCGTCCGGCGAAGTGCTTGACCTGGGGTTTGTCGCCCAGCCGCGGGCTGTCGAGCAGCCACAAGGCCACCTTCAAGGACAGGCGCCTGGGTTCGACGAGAGGGTTTTCAGGAGGATTTGACTCGGTGGATCGACCGCGAAACTTCATAAAAACAGGCAGGACACTTCTTGGGGCGCGCACTCTATCTGATTTTTCCGACGACCGCTCGCGCCATTTCTGAAGTTTTTTAAGAAATTTCTGATGTTTTTTCTTGACCTTTCCGAGGTGATTTTTTAGCCAGTAGTCACAGGGTGAGGAATTGTCCGACAGCCTTCGACTTGCTGGCACGCCCGTCCTAGAGCAAGCGCTCGGGACAATCCACAGAAGCTGTGGATAACTCAGTGGACAACCGCTCCGGACACCCCGCAAACCCCGGTAGAATGGGGCCTGCGCTCAAACTGTCGATTTTTTCACCAGCTAAAAAAAGTGTTTTTTTTCATTGACTTGTCGGATCGGAACGGTCAATGGGGGAGCTATGCAGGGGCATTACAAAGATGTGACACAAGTCGCCCCAAGTGTGTACAAGCGCCCCAAAGCGAGGCGATCCACCGCACCATCGCGGCCGTTGCCGGGTAGAGACGGGGCTTCCCACAGACGATCAAACTCGACATAATGCTCGGCTCGCCGGCAGAACGATGAAATCACTTGCCAGCGACAACGGAAGCCGGTATCTTCGCCGCCGTTAGTTACCAAGCTGAAAGTCAATTCTGGCCAAAGCGGTCCTTGCAGCATCGCCCTCCCACTCACAGGGCCATCCTGTTGAAACCAGGACCCGCCAACCGAAAAGCTCCCCAGGCACATCCATACCGCCCTGCCGAGCCCTACCAGCAGACTGAACAGGATCCTCACCCAGAGGCGCAGAACCTATTGCCCTGGTGTGTTGCCCGTCTTCCGAAGTATCTACCAGTCAGCCCCAGCGCCACCTTTTTATTGCGCTCATCACTGGCTGCCCTGTTCCAGGGGTTCTGCCGCATTTTGGCCTTAAAGGCCCGCGTCACTGGAACGTTTGAAATATATACGGCTCAAACTTGCCGTATCTCATGCAGGAACGTCCAACAATGATGAATCACAACGCCCATACCCAAGCGGCCATCCGCACCCTGTCCCAGGCTTTCGCACCGCTGAATTGCATCATCCTTGCCTCGCGCAAGAACAGCTTCAGCTTCACCCTGGTCGATGAACATGGCATCGCCCAGCACAGCGAGCGCCTGTACCCCGAGCAATACAACCGTGCCGAGCCGCTGCAGGCGGTAATCGACCGGACCCGCCAGGCGCTGATCGCCTGATGGGCCAGACCTCGCAAAGCCCCTCGTTCGAGGGGCTTTTGCCATCTGCACCACCCTCTCGCATCCGTTGAAAAGCCCCCGCCTGTTAAGTACCGATCGGCATATGATCTATAACGAAATGCCGGAAATGATTTAAAAACAGCCCTTTACAGCCGAAATATGACACTACACTTCAACTCAAGCGGACCTGTCCGCTTCCGGCGGGCCTGACCCCGACCCACCCTGCTGCCAAGCACCAGCGTCCCGCCGGCCACCTTCCTGTTCGAGGGCATCATGGGAATCGCCGCGAGCGAGTTGAGCCAATACGTGATCCGGCCGACGCTGATCTACCTGGACCGCCACAGCCCCTGCGCCGAAGCCTTGCTGCTCGGCGTGGCGGCCAGCCAGTCGGCCCTCGGCGCCGCCCTTCACGATCGCCGCGGTCATGGTCTGTACCGGATAGGCGAGGTGCGTCACCAATCGATCTGGGATCACTTTCTTGCCCGCGACCCGGAACTGGCGAGTCTGGTTCGCGGTCTGGCTAGTCAGCATGCTTTTCTCAACGGCCCGCACCTGGAACTGACGGTGAATCTGCGTTACGCCACCGCCATAGCATGGATGCTGATCGAAGAGCAGGCGCCTCGTTTACCGGAAGCCGACGACCTGCTCGGCCTGGCAAAAATCTGGCGTCAGATTTTCCAGCCGCAAGGCCGGCTGCGCGACTTCACACAGGCCTGGCAGGCCTGCATCGCCCCCGTGGAACATCAGGCATGTTAGGAAAACGACTACAACAACCAACGGAATAAATTGCCAACTCTGGTCGGATTGTCCTACAAAACCGCTCTATCTCCTGCGTTCTGGCCTATAGCGCGGTCCGAAAAATGTTGGTAATTTGCCGCCCGGTGATCCTCTGGAGTTCTAATAATGAAAAAAGTCACACTCATCAAAAGCACCCTCGCCATTGCCGTAACCCTGGCCTCTTCCCACCTGCTTGCCAGCGGTTTCGCGCTCAACGAACAAAGCATCAGCGGCATGGGCACCGGTTTTGCCGGCCGTTCCTCTGCAGCCGATGACGCCAGCACCGTGTACGGCAACCCTGCCGGCATGTCGCGGCTGAAGCGTGAACAAGTCACCGTCGGCGGCGCTGCCGTGATCGCCAAGACCGACATCAAGCAAACCGGCGGTGTTGCCGGCTCCAACGACGGCGACATGGTTCCCGTGGTTGGCGTACCCATGGGTTACTACGTCAAGCCGCTCGACGACAACTGGAGCGTCGGCCTGGGCATGTACGTGCCGTTCGGCCTGGTCACCGACTACGAAAGCGGCTTTGCCGGCCGCTACCATGGCAGCAAGAGCGAAGTGCAGGTCGTCACCCTGCAGCCGACTGTCAGCTACGCCTTCAACGACAAGGTGTCCATCGGCTTCGGCCCGACCATCAACCGCATCGATGGCACCCTGGAATCTGCCGTTCCAAGCCTCGCAGGTGACGGCAAGGTCAAGATCTCCGGTGACGACACCGCGATCGGCTACAACATCGGTGTCCTCGTCCAGGCCACCGACAGCACCCGCATCGGCCTGACCTACCACTCGATGGTCGACTACAAGCTCGAAGGCAAGACCAAGATCGCTGGCCGCGGCTTCGGCCCTTTCAATGGCAGCAGCTTCGATGCCTCGCTGAAGATCAAGACCCCGGAGTCGGTGGACCTGTCCATCACCCACGAACTGGATGACCAGTGGACGATCTACGCGGGCAGCACCTGGACCCGCTGGAGCCGCCTGGAAGCCATCACCGTGCAGAACACCGGCGTACCGGCAGCCCTTGCACCGTCCTTCGGCACCATCAGCGAAGAACAGAAGTGGCACGACACCTGGGCCCATGCCATCGGCGCGTCCTACAAGCTGAACAAGGAATGGGTACTGCGCACCGGCTTCACCGTCGACCAGTCGCCAACCAACAACGTCAACCGCTCGCCACGCATCCCGACTGGCGATCGCAAGATCATCAGCTTCGGCGCCGGCTACAGCCCGAACGACGACGTGACCATCGATCTGGCCTACTCCTACCTGTGGGAAGAGGACGCCAAGATCAACCAGACCGGCTACCAGGCCAAATACGAAAACAGTGCACACGGCCTGGGCGCGTCCCTGACCTACCGCTTCTGATTTCGCTTCTGGCTGCATGAAAAAACCGCCTTCGTTGGCGGTTTTTTCATGGGTATCCATAAAAGCTCAGTGGAGTTAGTTGACCTAGCAAGTCGGAGGCTCACAAGGCGGAAGCTCAGGTTTCAAAGCCTGCGTATTCACGTGAACTCCAACTTGGGAGCGAATCCAGGCTAATCGCTCTGCGTCGAGCAACGTCACTATGGTCCCCCCTCCACATTGTGCAGACAATCCGGAGGCTCGAGAGGTGATCCCGACCAATCTGTACTGGGCGAACTGGCTACGTACGTAGACAGGCCCACCGCTATCTCCGGGACAGGAATCGAACGAGCCCTGCGGATGCCGCGCGAACAGTTCCCGACCGGGCTCACAATTTTCCGCACCGGGTATCGGTGTCACGCCGCACCGTGCCGACACGACCTCCACATCGGCGTACAATTTGCGGCCCGTGCCAGCTTTACCGTCATTGCCGAACCCGGCAATCCGCACATACCTTGCCTCGCCCAGCCCACTCAGCGAAGAGATGGCAATCGGAACGGCCGGAGAGATCAACGCTTTTTTCAGTTTGATCACCATCAAATCGCGACCAGCAAGGTTGCGTCCTTGTGCGACTGCCCCGGGATCCATAACCACAAAGGAATTGACTCCAACCGACTGAACTTCCGGTACACCAACGGCCGGATGCCTCGCATAACCCTCAACCCCAAGGCTTAAGGCCTGGCTCAACGTGGATGCCGCCGTAACCCGTACCGGCACCAACTTTCGGTAACCGCAGTGAGCCGCTGTTAGTACCGCATCCGGGCTAACCAGTACTCCAGAGCAGAACGTCTGTTCCGAGCCACTTTTGAACTCCACCACAACAGTCTCGGAGAACTCGCCCTCCCTCGCCTTGTTACCGTTTTTGATCAGGATATCGGAAGACTTATCGACCATCGCCGCGCTCATCACCGAGGCTTGGCTATTAGCCATAACTGCCCCTGCCAGAACACCGATGACCACCCTCTGACACAGATTCATTGCGACACCACACAATCGCCAGGTTGATCAATGAACGTCACAGGGATGCCCATTTGTGAAAACAGTGGCTCGGCGGCAGAAATCGATGCGGCGGCAGTGACCCTCGCGGATGCGAAGGCGAGGATGGCATCCCTCTGTACTTTCGCGGAAGCTGCTGGTTTCAATGCCATTGTGCTGATGCACGCATCATGGGCATCCTTGGCTAAGCCGACGTCGGCAATGGCTTTCACAACCGCGCTAGCGGCATTAGCTCTCGCCGTATTATCAGCGACTCTCGCCGCGTCTTCCGCAACCGCTCGCTTGCTGGAGTCCAGCGAGTCAACCAGGTTTTTTGCCGTGGTGTCAGCCGAGCCTTCGAGCGCCGCCCCCAACACACCGAGCAGTTTGCTGCCTGCGGTAGTTTCCAGGAGTCCAGCCACTACGGTAAAGGGTGTGGTCTTGTCCGCTGGCAAGGTAAACCAAGGACTGTCCCAGGCATTTCGCCCCTCACCGGCGCCATTTGGATAAAGCAAATCAGCATTCACCCACGCTTGCCCAACAGGCACATCCGATTGCACCACGGAAAATCCGCTCTTCAGATTGTCGAGCAATGCCTTGGATGCATCAAACCCGGCAACTGTGAGGACGACCGCCTTGGAACTCGATCGGGGCAACCATCCCTTAGCCAGACGCTCTCCATAGTAGAAAGCGCGTAAGCGAAAGGCGACCTTGGAGCCGTCAGGAGAGCGGACCGCTTTCAACTCGGCAAAGAAACTCGGTTTTTCTGCCAGCATCGCACCACTTGTAACAAGACTATGCTTTGCCGAGGCAATCACATTTGGCAACCTTGCAATGGCTTTCTGCGCTGGTTCTCCTTGGCTCCCATTGGCGCGCGCCACCGCCAACCAGGGTAGCGGCAAGATATCCTCCAGCTTGACCGCTGAGTCAAGGAAGTCTGCTGAGTCAGTAAAAACGGAGCCATAAACCACATGCAAACATCCGTTCAAGTCTTCGCCCTTGTCAAAGTTCAATGTCGAGGCAAACCTAGCGTCTGAATCTTCACCATATTTCTTCAAACCGGTGCCGATAACCTTCAAACCACCAGAAACCACATTGGTCAGCAGCGGAACCAGCAGAGGGTTCAGGTTCGACGCCTGGGTGTTGAGACAGTCACCCTTAAACACACGAAAACCTGAGGAAGTGCCCGCAGCGACACCACCGGAACCCGGACTAACTGACCCATGACCAGGAGAGTTTGCACATCCTGTCAGCACTCCCATCAATAACGCGCAGTAACCCCACAAACTAATACGTTCCATCGTCGCGTCCTCTGCTATGCAATGATCGAAGGCAATAGCTCCCATCACTTCCTCGGAGCTCTAAATCCATATTAGCTGTTACGCTAAATTATGCTGCGCAACTAAAATCGATCGTTATCCTGCCCCCCATGATCAGCGAAAGCCTCAAACGAGCCCTTTCACCCTCCAGTCCTTACCCAAGCTGGCCACGAGAAAGTCCATGAACGCACGCACCTTCGGCGTCATGGCAAAGCGGTCGGTGACGCACAGGTAGACGTCCATCGGCTCGGTCTGGGCATAGGCGCGACCACCACCCGCTTCCTCGAACAACGGCACCAGTTCGCCACGTTGCAGGTAGGGCCGGGCGACGAACTCGGCGAGACGGCTGATACCGCCATCGCGTACGGCCATCTGCGCCAGTACATCGATATCGTCGCTGATCAACACATCGCCGAACTCGGCATCGAAACGCAGCCCGTCACGAACAAAGCCCCAGCGCAGAAAGCGCCCGTCCACCGGGTAGCGGAACACCAGGCAGCGGCGCTGCTTGAGTTCCTCGGGGCTTTGCGGCCAGCCCTCGCGGGCCAGGTAGCCCGGCGAAGCGCAGCAGATGAACGGCACCTGGGCGATATGCCGGGCCAACAGGCCATCCTCCAGTTGCGGGGTGATACGCAGACTGACATCCACCCCTTGCCGGGCGTGATCGACCTTGGCATCACTCGTAAGCAATTCGATTGAAAGATGGGGATAGAGCGCACTGAACTCCGGGATCAGGCGCGCCAGCACATGTCGTCCGAACGCCGAGGTGCTGGCGATGCACAAGCGGCCCCGCGGCTCGCTGTCTGCCGTGGTGATGGCCAGTTGTGCCTCTTCCAGGTCACGCTCGATATGCCGGACCTTGTCGTAGTACAGGCTGCCACTGGGAGTCAGCACCATGCTGCGGGTAGTACGCGACAACAGCCGCACCTGCAGATGCGCCTCGAGCCGGGCGATGTTCTGGCTTACCGCTGCGGCGCTCAACCCCAGGCTGCGCGCCCCGCCGGCAATGCTCCCGGCCTCGACCACCTTGATGAAGCTCTTGATCAGGCCGAGCAGGTTCACGGGGCGATCTCCAAAGGATTCGTAAGTTTTCCTTTATAAAGACCTAACCCTTGGCCGTCTACTTGCTCGCCAGGCGCCTTGCTAACCTGCGCCGACTCACCCAAGCCCTGAAGGAGGGTCGCATGCAATCACAGGCCACAACCCGCCCCCGCAAGCTCGGCGCCCGCGCCACGCCTTATGTCTTCGCTTTCTATATGTCCTCGATCATGGCCATGCTGATGTGCTTCGTGATCACTGCTGCCAACAGCGGAATCGGCGAGCAGTACCTGAGCAACGTGCTCAAGGCCTATCAACTGGCCATGCCGGTAGCCTTCGCCTGCGTGCTGGTGGTGCGCCCGATCGTGATCAAGCTGGTGGCACTGACCGTACACCCGGGCAAATGAACACTCAGGGTCGCGAGGCGATGGCCTTTTCGATGGCGGCCCGGAAGTCCGGATCGTCAGGCTTGGTCAGGCTGGAGAAACTGGCCACCACCTTGCCTTGGCGATCGACCACGTACTTGTAGAAATTCCACTTCGGCGCGGCGCTCTGGCTGGCCAGTTCGCGGAACAGCGGAATGGCGCCATCGCCGCGCACTTTTTGCGCCTCGGTCATGGTGAAGGTCACGCCGTAGTTGGCGTAGCAGACCTTGGCGGTCTTCTCGCTGTCGGCGTCTTCCTGCTTGAAGTCGTTGGACGGCACGCCAAGCATCTCCAGGCCCTTGCCGTGGTACTCCTTGTAGACCGACTCCAATCCCTCGAACTGCGGGGCGAAACCGCAGTAGCTGGCGGTATTGACCACCACCAGCGGCTTGCCACCGAACTGCTGGCACAGATCGATGCTTTCCTTGGCCCGCAACTTGGGCAGGTCGCCCTGAAGCAGGGCCGGGCAGCCATCGGCCAGGGCGAAGCCGCTGAAGCCAAGGGTCAGGGCAGCGATCAACAGGCGTGCTTGCATGACGTTTCTCCTTTCGCGGTACGAAAGATCAGAGTACGCCTAACACACGCCCATGCCCAACTGCATCAGCGCCAGGCCGCCGCGCTGCCAGCCCCACCAGGCCAGGGCCAGCAGCGCGACCGTCAGGCCGAGGCCAAGCAGCCAGCCCCGCACCGGACTCATGCCGAAGCGGCCTGCAAACGGGCTACCGGGCGCTCGCGCACCGGCCAGTTCAAGGCACCGGCCAACAGGCTGAGGAGGATGGAGATCTGCCAGACCAGGTCGTAGCTGCCGGTCTGGTCATACACCACCCCGCCCAGCCAGCCGCCGAGGAAGGCTCCCAACTGATGGAGCAGGAACACGATCCCGCCGAGCATCGACAGGTTGCGCACGCCGAACAGGGTGGCCACGGTGCCATTGGTCAGCGGTACGGTGGACAGCCACAGCAGGCCCATGGCGATACCGAACAGATAAGCGCTGAACTGGGTCACCGGCGCCCACAGGAACAGCACGATCACCACCGCCCGCAGCAGGTACAGCGCGGTCAGCAGGCGCGGCTTGGACATGCGCCCGCCGAGCCAGCCAGCGGTGTAGGTGCCGACGATATTGAATAGCCCGACCAGGGCCAGCACGGTGGTCCCGGTGGTCGCCGGCAGGTGCTGGTCGACCAGGTAGGCCGGCAGGTGCACGCCGATGAACACCACCTGGAAACCGCAAACGAAGAAGCCCAGGGCCAGCAGCCAGAAACCACTGTGCGAACAGGCTTCGCGCAGGGCCTCGCCGAGGGTTTGCTCATGGCCTTGCGCGGGCAGCGGGCGGTCCTTGAGCATGCCCACCAGCGGCACGATAAAGGCCACCATCAGGCCCAGCACCAACAGCGCCGCCGCCCAGCCCAGTGCATTGATCAGGCCCAGGGTGCCGGGAAGCATGGCGAACTGGCCGAAGGAGCCGGCAGCGCTGGCGATACCCATGGCCAGGCTACGCTGCTCGGGAGCCACCGCACGACCGACCACCCCGAGGATGACCGAGAACGAGGTGCCGGAAAGACCGATACCGATCAACAGGCCAGCACTCAGGGACAGCGATACCGGGGAATCCGACATCCCCATCAGCACCAGGCCGACGGCATAGAGAATGCCACCGATGATCACCACCTTCGCCGCCCCCAGCCGGTCCGCCAAGGCGCCGGCGAACGGCTGGGCCAGGCCCCAGACCAGGTTCTGCAAGGCGATGGCGAAGGCGAACACCCCGCGGCCCCAGCCGAATTCGGCGCTCATCGGCGCGAGGAACAGGCCGAAGCCGTGTCGCACGCCCAGCGACAGCGCGAGGATCAGGGCCGCGCCCAGAAGTACCCAGCCACTGGTACGCCATACGGAAGTCATTGTTCTTCTCTCCTGTTGCGCAAGGTTGCGGGTATATACCCGCTTCAGGTCGTGAAAAAGCTCAGGCCAATTGTTTCAGCAGGCGGATCAGTTCATCGCGCTGATCCGTTCCCAATGTTGCCACCAGGCCTTCCTGGGCTTTTTCCCAGGCCGGCTCGGCGTCACGTACCCGCTGCGCGCCCTCGGCGGTAAGCAGCACCACGCGGTTGCGCAAGTCATCACCCTCGGCCAGGGCTACCAGGCCTTCGGCCTCCAGCACCTTGAGGTTGCGCCCCAGGGTGCTGCGGTCCAGGCCCATGGCTTCGGCCAGGGACGAGATGCTCGGTTTGTCCAGGCGTTGCAGGTGCCGCAGCAGGGAAAACTGGGCGACATTGATGCCGAAGCCTTCGAGGGCCTCGTCGTAATGCCGGCTCACCCCTCGGGCAGCGCGACGCAGGTGGGTGCAGATGCAGATACTGGTCAACATGAATGCGTGTATATACCCGCATCCCGGGAGGACGCAAGAGAAAGTTACGGAATATTTCAGGAAAGGCGCAGGGCGAGGCTCAGCAGCACGGCCAGTTCGAGCAGTTCCAGCAAGGCGCCAGCGGTGTCGCCGGTGGTGCCGCCGAGGCGGCGCAGCATCGAGCGACGCAGGGCGAAAAACACCAGGACCGCGACCAGCAACGGCAGCCAGCCACCCAGCAGCAGGCTGCCGATGGCGCTGGCTCCAAGTACCCACAAGGCACTGTGCCGGGGCAGATGATCCTTGAGCGCCTGGCCCAGTCCGCCACGGCGTACGTAGGGGGTATCGAGGAACAGCGCCAGCATCGCCGCCCGGCCCATCACCGGCGCGAGGATCAGCAATGCGCCCTGCCCGACCTCGACCAGCGCCAGCAGCGCGCAGAATTTCAGCAGCAGGACCAGCACCAGGGTGACCACGGCGATGGGGCCGCTGCGCGGGTCCTTCATGATGGTCAGGGTGCGCTCGCGATCGCCGAAGCCACCGAGCCACGCGTCGGCGCTATCGGCCAGGCCGTCCAGGTGCAGGCCGCCGCTCAGGCAAACCCAGGCCGCCAGCAGCAGGGCGGCATGCAACAGCGGCTGGGTGCCCTGGAGCAAGGTGTCCAGGCCCCAGAGCAGCACGCCGAACAACAGGCCCACCACGGGATAGAACAGCAGCGAGCGGCCGTTCTGCTCGGGGGAAGGCATGCCCGGCAAGGTCACCGGCAGGCTGCTGAGAAATTGCAGGGCGATCCAGAATGGCAGCATTGGCCGATCTCTTCCTGAAGACATAAACCGGAACCGTGTGGGAGCTGGCTTGCCAGCGATAGGCATAGGTATCTACACATCTCGATCAAGCACAACACAAAACCCTGTGGGAGCGGCTGTTAGCCGCGATTGGGCGCGAAGCGGCCACAAAACCGGTGCCCTCGGTGTGTCAGGCAGATCTGGGTCTCAGGTTTTACGACGGCTTCGCCGCCGATCGCGCGGTCCGGCGTCCCGGCTAACAGCCGCTCCCACAAGGTCCGTGTTGCACCTCGCCAAAGATGTGTAGATCCCCATGCAGCGATAGGGCCCAACTTAACAACATCTTTGTTCCTGCCGACCTCATCGCTGGCAAGCCAGCTCCCACAAGGTCCGCGTGATTCAGCAAACTTCGTTCAAGCGACCATCCACACCGACCCGCAGCCGATGCAACGCCCCATGCCCGACCTGCACCTGCAACAACTGCTCCCGGGGCAAGCCACGGGCCCGCGCCAGCAGCAGGCGCATAACGCCGCCATGGGTCAGCAGCAGCACCCGTTCACCGGCATAAGCCAAGTGCAGCCGCGCCAGCGCCGCCAGCACCCGCTCGGAAAAGTCGGCTACCGGCTCGCCACCCGGCGGGGTAAAGCCATAGGGATCGGCCCAGAACTGCCCCAGCGCCTGCTCGTGATCCTGCATCAGATCCAGCGCGCTGCGCCCTTCCCACTCGCCGAAATGCAGTTCACGCATCCCCGGCTCCAGCGCCAGCGGCAAGTCCAGCTCGGCGGCCAGCCGCTCGGCAAAGCGCGCACAGCGCTGCAACGGCGAACTGACCAGTCGATCCCAGGGCCCGCCCTGAGCCACCGCCGCCTGCATCTGCGCCCACCCGACATCGGTCAGCGCATCGTCGAGACTGCCGCGAAAGCCGCCGCCCAGCTCGGTTTCACCATGGCGCAGCAGATCCAGGATCATGCCGGGCGATCCGCCACCGCCGCTTCGGCGAAGGTCGCCATCTGCCCGTGCAGGTCACAGGCCAGGCGCAGCAGCGGCACCGCCAGCGCCGCACCACTGCCTTCGCCAAGACGCAGGCCCAGCTCCAGCAACGGTTCGCCTTGCAGCTCCGCGAGCACCCGACGGTGGCCCGGCTCGGCGCCGCGATGACCGAAGAACAGCCATGCCCGGCAGGACGGATTCAGACGCACCGCCAGCAGCGCCGCGACCGTACAGATAAACCCGTCCACCAGCACCGCCACGCCCTCCTGGGCACAGGCCAGATAGGCGCCCGCCAGGGCAGCGATTTCCAGCCCGCCGACCGCCAGCAGCGCCTGCCACGGATCGCCCGCGATCCCGGCATGACGTTGCAACGCCGCCTCGATCACCTCGGCCTTGTGTCGCACCCCGGCGGCATCCAGGCCGGTGCCGGGGCCGCTCAGCTCGATGGCCGGGCAGCCCAGCAAGGCGCAGGCCAGGGCGCTGGCGGCGGTGGTATTGCCGATGCCCATTTCGCCGCCGATGAACAGCCGTGAACCGGCCTGCACGGCGCGCAAGGCGCTGTCGCGGCCGCCTTGCAGGGCACGCTCGGCTTGCTCGGCAGTCATGGCCGCGCCCCGGGCGAAGTTGGCGGTGCCGGGGGCGATACGCAAGTGGCGCACACCCGGCAGGTCCAGTTCGAGGTTCACCGTGCCCAGATCCACCACTTCCAGTTGCGCGCCCAGTTGCCGGGCCAGCACGCTGATCGCCGCGCCGCCGCTGACGAAGTTGAGCAGCATCTGCCCGGTAACTTCCTGTGGATAGGCGGAGATGCCTTCGGCGACCACGCCATGGTCGCCGGCGAAGATGCTGATCCACACCTGTTCCAGTGTCGGCTTGAGCTGGCCCTGCAGCGCCGCCAGTTCCACCGCCACCTGCTCCAGTCGCCCCAGCGAGCCGGCCGGCTTGGTCAGTTGCTGTTGCCGTGCCAGGGCTTCTGCGCGGATCGGTTCATCCGGCACACGGCACGGATCGCGCCACCAGGCTTGGGTCATGATGGGTTTCCTTTGAGATGGAGCGGCAAGCCGGCGACGGTGAGGATCACCCGCTGGCAACGTTCAGCGACGGCCTGGTGCAACCAGCCGGCTTCGTCGACATAACGCCGGGTCAGTTCGCCCAGGGGCACCACACCCAGGCCGGTTTCGTTGCTGACCAGGATGATTTCCCCCGGCAGCTCGGCCAGGCATTCGAGCAGCGCATCACGCTCGGCGGCCAGGCGCGCGGGGTCTTCCAGCATCAGCAGGTTGGTCAGCCACAGGGTCAGGCAGTCGACCAGCAGGCAGCGGTCGGCGGCGGCATTGGCGCGCAGCACCGCGGCCAGGGCCAGCGGTTCCTCGATCAGCGCCCACTCGGCCGGACGCCGCTCGCGGTGCAGTTGCACCCGGGCGTTCATTTCGCCGTCGAGGGGTTCGCTGGTGGCGATATAGGTGACTGCCAGGCCACTGGCGCTGGCCCGTTGTTCGGCCAGGCGGCTCTTGCCCGAACGGGCGCCGCCGAGAATCAGGTTGAGCATGTCAGTCGAGCCCGCAGAGTTGACGGAGTTGGGCGCAGTCCAGGTGCTTGTCGACCAGGTCGGCCAGGCGTTCGATATCGCGCTCGCGCAGGGCGTGGTAGTCGATGCGTTCGACCTGCTCCAGTCCCGCCCAGCGCAGCAGTGCGGCGCAGGAGTCGGGAGATTCGAACAGGCCGTGAAGATAAGTGGCGAGGATCTGCCCGTCGGCGCTGATGGCGCCATCGTCGCGGCCATCGGCCAGTTTTACCGCCGGACGCTCCAGAGCAGCGCCTGTGGTGACTCCAGCATGGATCTCGTAACCGCTGATGGCGGCCTGTTCGAGGTTCAGCACACCACTGACGTTGCGCAGCTGCTTGTCCGCTTCCAGCACCGTCGAGTAGTCCAGCAGGCCCAGCCCGGCGCTGCTGCCGGCCGGCCCTTCCAGGCCCAGCGGGTCATGCACCTGCTGGCCGAGCATCTGCAAGCCGCCACAGATGCCGACGACCTTGCCGCCGTAGCGCAGGTGGCGGGCGATGGCCGTATCCCAGCCGCGCTCGCGCAGTTGCGTCAGGTCGCCGCGTACGCTTTTCGAGCCGGGCAGGATGATCAGGTCGGCCGCCGGGATCGGCTCGCCGGGGCCGATGAATTGCAGGTCCACCTGCGGGTGCAGGCGCAGCGGATCGAAGTCGGTGTGGTTGCTGATACGCGGCAGCACCGGGACTATCACCTTGAGCTGTTGAGCAGCCTTGGCGCCCTGGCGGCGGTCGAGGCCGTCCTCGGCTTCCAGGTGCAGGTCCATCACATAAGGCAGCACACCGAGCACCGGCTTGCCGGTGCGTTGCTCCAGCCAGTCGAGGCCCGGCTGCAGCAGGGCGATATCACCGCGGAAACGGTTGATGACGAAGCCCTTGACCCGCGCCTGCTCGCTTGGCGAAAGCAGCTCCAGCGTGCCCACCAGGTGAGCGAACACCCCACCGCGATTGATATCGGCGACCAGGATCACCGGGCAGTCGACCGCCTCGGCAAACCCCATGTTGGCGATATCGCCGGCACGCAGGTTGATCTCCGCCGGCGAGCCCGCACCCTCGACCATCACCACCGGGTAAGCGGCGCCAAGTCGCTGGTGCGAGGCCAGTACCGCCTGCATGGCAATGGCCTTGTAGTCGTGATAGTCCACCGCATTCATGCTGGTGACCGCACGGCCATGGACGATGACCTGGGCGCCGGTATCGCTGTTGGGCTTGAGCAGCACCGGGTTCATGTCGGTGTGGGGTTCGAGGCCGCAGGCCTGGGCCTGCACCGCCTGGGCCCGGCCGATCTCGCCGCCGTCGGCGGTGACCGCGCTGTTCAGCGCCATGTTCTGCGGCTTGAACGGTACGACGCCGACACCCTGGCGCTTCAACCAGCGGCACAGCGCGGTCACCAGGGTACTTTTGCCGGCGTCGGAGGTGGTGCCCTGCACCATCAGGGTGGTCATGGCTGTTCCTTGCGGTAGGCGCCCAGCGCGGCGGCCAGGCGTTGCCAGTCGGCCTCGTCGGCAGGCAGGCCGAAGCGCAGGCTCGGGGGTTGATCGAACAGGCGCAGGAGTATGCCGCGCCGGGCCATGAATTCGTGCAAGGCGACGGCCTGATCATGGCGCAGGTACTGGAACAGATCGCAGCCACCCGTGGGCTTGAGTCCGGCGGACTCCAGCAAGGCGGCCAGGCGAGCGCTGGCCTCGGCACAGCGCTCGGTTTGCAGATTTTGCGTCTGGCGGTCGGCCAGGCAAGCCTGGCCGAGGGCGCGGGTCGGCCCACTGATGGACCAGGGGCCGAGCTCTTCCGCCAGTGCCCGCAACAGCGCCGCTTCGGCCAGCACGAAGCCGAGGCGTACCCCGGCCAGGCCGAAGAACTTGCCGAACGAACGCAGCACGATCAGGCCCGCTCGCTCGCTGAACGCCGCGATGCTCTGCGCCGGCGTGTTGTCCATGAAGGCTTCGTCCACCAGCAGCCAGCCGCCACGACGGGCCAGGCGTTCGTGCCAGGCCAGCAGTGTCTCGGGGCTGAGCACGCGGCCGGTGGGGTTGTTCGGGTTAACCAGTACCAGCACATCGAGCGCGTCCAACCGCGCCTCGACCTGTGCTTCGTCCAGCTCCAGCAGCTCATGCCCGGCCCGGCGCCAGGCCTCGGCGTGCTCGGCATAGCAAGGGGACAACACGCCGACCTTGCCCCGCGGGCGCAGGCGCGGCAGTGCCTGGATCGCTGCCTGCGAACCCGCCACCGGCAGCAACCGGGTTACCCCGTAATAGCCTGCGGCGGCCTGCTCCAGGCCATCGTCGGTTTCCGGCAAACGCGCCCAGGCACGCAGGGGAATCTCGGGAATGGGGAAGGCCCAGGGGGCGATGCCGCTGGACAGGTCCAGCCAGTCTTCGCGGGCGATGCCGTACTGTTCGATCGCCCGCAGCAAGCGGCCACCGTGTTCAAGCATAGAATTCCGCTCCCAGGCACAGCAGCAGCAACCACAGCCACACGCCCTTGCACACCAGTTGCCAACCACGCTCGATGGAGCCGGCATCCGCCGGTGGGCCTTCGCCCAGTTGCGGGCGCTCGTGCAGCTCGCCGTGATAGACCGCCGCGCCGCCCAGTTCGACACCGAGGGCACCGGCGCCGGAGGCCATCACCGGTCCGGCATTCGGGCTGTCCCACTTCGGCCCTTGCTGGCGCCAGCACTTCAGGGCCAGGCGGGTCTTGCCCAGCAGTGCGTAGGTCAGCGCCACCAGGCGCGCGGGTATGTAGTTGAGGACATCGTCGATTCGCGCCGCCGCCCAGCCGAAGCGCTCGAAGCGTTCGTTGCGGTAGCCCCACATGGCATCCAGGGTGTTGCTCAGGCGGTAGAGCACCACACCGGGAGCACCGGCGATGGCAAACCAGAACAGCGCGGCGAACACTGCATCGCTGCCGTTCTCCAGCACCGACTCGGTAGCGGCGCGGGCCACGGCGGTTTCATCCAGCTCGGCGGTTTCCCGGCTGACCAGATAGCCGACGCGCTTGCGCGCTTCATCCAGGTCGCCGCCGCGCAAGGCATCGGCCACCGGCTGCACATGCTCGCCCAGGCTGCGCAGGCCGAGGGCGCAGTACAGCGCGATGATCTCCACCAGCCAGCCGATATAAGGCAGCCAGGACAACGCCGTGACCAGCAGGGTCAACGGGATCACGGCGAGGAACCAGGCGCTGACGCCATGGCTGCGCCAGCCGCGCCCGCCGGCATTGAAACGCTGCTCCAGGCGTCCGGCGAAATTGCCGAAGGCCACCAGCGGATGCCAGCGCCGCGGCTCGCCCAGCAGCGCGTCCAGCGCCACTCCGGCCACGGTCAGCAAGGCCACACTCATTCGCTTTCTCCCCAGTGGTTTTCAAACAGCATGTCGGCCAGCGGCCGCGGCGTGGTCCAGCCCTCCAGCGCCAGCATCGGCGCCGGATAGAACGCCTGCACCGGGCCCAGGCAGAGGATCGCCAGCGGCTTGGCACCTGCCGGCATATGCAACAGCTCGGCCAGGGCCTGCGGATCGAACAGCGACACCCAGCCCATGCCCAGCCCCTCGCTGCGAGCCGCCAGCCAGAGATTCTGGATCGCGCAGGACAGCGAGGCGAGGTCCATTTCCGGCAGGGTGCGACGGCCGAAGATATGCGCCTCGCGTTTGTCCATCAGCGCGGCCACCAGTAATTCGGCGCAGTCGTTGATGCCTTCGACCTTGAGCTGCATGAACTCGTCGGAGCGCTGGCCGAGGGCTTCGGCGGTGCGCAGGCGTTCGTCTTCCACCAGCGCCCGGATGCGCTGACGCAGGTCGCGGCGGGTGATGCGGATAAAGCGCCAGGGCTGCATCAGGCCGACGCTGGGCGCCTGGTGCGCCGCCTCCAGCAGCCGCGCCAGCAGCTCGGGGGCCACCTCGCCGCCGCTGAAGTGGCGCATGTCGCGGCGCTCGCCGATGGCCCGGTAGATCGCCGCGCGCTCGGCAGCACTGTAGGCGTGTTCGCTCATGGCGCCAGCAGCGCCGCCGTCGCAGCGGGGTTGGAAGGGAAATAGAAATGCACGTAGGAGGCGGTCAGGCGGCCGATGCGGTACACCGCTTCCGCGCCGCGCCCGCCGTTGGGGCTCTGGCCGCGGGCGATCGGCTCCAGCTCGGTGCTGGTCAGCGAGTGGTGATAGGTGTGGCCGCGCAGGGTGCCTTCCGGCAATTCGACCGCCTGCAGGGCCAGGGCCGCCAGACGCTTCTGCATCACCGCCTCGCCCGGCAGCAGGCCGGCCAGTTCGGCGCGCTCGCCGGCGACATCGGTCAGCGCATCGAGCAGGTAGAGCATGCCGCCGCATTCGGCCAGCAGCGGCTTGCCGGCCTGGTGATGGGCGCGGATCGCCGCCAGCATCGCGGTGTTGGCCGACAGCGCATGGTGGTGCAGTTCCGGGTAGCCGCCGGGCAGGTACAGGCTGTCGGCGTCCGGCAGTTCGCGATCATGGATCGGCGAGAAGAAGCTCAGCTCGGCGCCCATCTCGCGCAGCAGGTCGAGGCTGGCGCCATAGGTGAAGGCACAGGCTTCGTCACGGGCTACGGCGATGCGCACGCCTTGCAGCTTGCGCTCGATCACCCGCGGCGCCGGCTGCTCGAAGGCCACCGGCGGCGGCAAGGCGGACTGGCAACTGTCACCCAGGGCCTTGGCTGCGGCATCGAGGCGCAGATCAAGATCGGTCAGTTCGCTGGCCTGGACCAGGCCCAGATGGCGGCTCGGCAGCTCGATGCCGGTTTCCCGCGACAGCCCGCCGTACCAGCGCAGGCCTTCAGTGAGGCTGCCTTCGAGCAATTGCGCATGGCGCAGCGAGCCAACCCGGTTGGCCAGCACGCCGGCGAACGGCAGGTCAGGTTGATAACGCGCCAGCCCCAGCGCCAGGGCGCCGAAGGTCTGGGCCATCGCCGTGCCGTCGATCACCGCCAGCACCGGCACGCCGAAGTGGCGGGCCAGATCGGCACTGGAGGGCGTGCCGTCGAACAGCCCCATGACTCCCTCGATGAGAATCAGGTCGGCCTCTCCCGCCGCTTCCCAGAGCAGGCGCCGGCTTTCCTCGGCGCCGACCATCCACAGGTCGAGCTGGTACACCGGCGCGCCGCTGGCCCGTTCGAGAATCATCGGATCGAGAAAGTCCGGTCCGCACTTGAACACCCGGACCTTGCGCCCCTGGTTGCGATGCAGGCGGGCCAGGGCTGCGGTGACGGTGGTCTTGCCCTGGCCGGAAGCCGGCGCGGCGATCAGCACCGCCGGGCAATGCCGGGTGTCGCTCATAGTTCGACGCCCTTCTGCGCGCGGATGCCGGCCTGGAACGCGTGCTTGACCATGCCCATCTCGGTGACGGTGTCGGCCAGCTCGATCATCTCTTCCTTGGCACCGCGACCGGTGACGATCACATGCTGCATCGGCGGACGGGTTTGAAGGTCGCCGAGCACCGTATCGAGGTCGAGGTAGCCGTGCTTGAGGGCGATGTTCAGCTCATCGAGGACCACGAACTGGATGGACGGGTCGCGCAGCAGTTGCCGGGACACTTCCCACGCCGCTTCGGCCGCAGCGATATCGCGCTGGCGGTCCTGGGTCTCCCAGGTGAAGCCCTCGCCCATCACGTGGTAGCGCACCTGCTCGGGGAAACGGCGGAAGAACAGTTCCTCGCCGGTGGCATTGCGGCCCTTGATGAACTGCACCACGCCGCATTGCATGCCATGGCCGAGAGCCCGGGCGAGCATGCCGAAGGCCGAACTGCTCTTGCCCTTGCCATTGCCGCTGAGCACCAGCAGCAGGCCGCATTCGTTGGGGGCATTGGCGATACGCTCGTCGATTACCGCCTTCTTGCGCTGCATGCGCGCCAGGTGGCGTTCGTCACGTTCGGGGGATTCGCTCATCGGGGGTCTCCGCGGGCCGCTGGCGCCTGGCATGAGCGACAGCTGAAGGGATGGGGGCACGGAGGAAAGCGCAGACACCAGGCGCGTAGCCCGGAAAACCGCGCACCACCCGCCGTGATGCCGTTGACTGTTTGCAGGCCGGTCTCCGGGCTCATGAGCGGATCGCCTGACGATCCCGACCGGGCGCCTTCCCGGGTGTGGAACCCAGTGGCCATGCGCGGTCTGCACTCATCTACCGTTGCGGGGGCAGCGCCGGCATCGCACCGGCTTCCCTGTTTCACCCGGTCGAACTTGCGCTCACAGGGCACCTGAAACAAGTCGCGAAGGTTAGAGGGTTGGGCCCGGAGCGTCAATTGGAGACGCCGATCACATTGCGACCAACGGCGCAACTTTCATGTTGTGCCGTACTCCAACCGAGTGATATCACATTGCCATAGTCGTCCGCTGTCGCTGTAGCTCGTACAACAATTACGAAGGAGAGCAGCATGCAAGGTCTGATCATCAACAACCCCCGTCTTGAGTTCCTGCGCCCGGCGCTGGAGCGCTGGGGGGAATGCATCGAGCGCTTCAACCAGACCCTGGGGGACAACGAAGGCCCCCACTGGCAGGGGCAGCAAGCCAACCTTGGCATGCTCTCGGCGGCGCTCTGGCAGGCCGAGCTGGTCACCTTGCAGAGCTACCAGAGCAAGAAGCAGCGCGATGAAGGCGAACGCGGCGCGCGCTGCGATCTGTTGATCGCCAGCAAGGAGGAATCAGCTTACCTGCATGCCGAGCAACGCTGGCCGAAGGTCGGGCGCCTGGATCTGAGCGTGGCCTTGCAGGAGACCGCGCTGGCGGCCAAGGCGATCGCCTATCCCAGCCAGTTGAAGATCGCTGCGCTGTTCGCCAGTCCCTGCAAGCTGGGCCAGCATGCCAGCCCGGAGGAGTTGCAGGACCTGGTGGACGACCTGCAGAAACATACCGCCTGCGCCATTGCCTGGTGCTTCCCGTATGGCTATCGGAAGCTGCATGACGAGGTGGGCCAGTATTATCCGGGAGTGGCACTGCTGCTGAAGCAGGCCTGATCAGGGATTGAACCTCCCTTCGCCGCATTGCCTCTGACTCCTTAGGACCCGTTCTCCCGAGGAGTCACCCATGCCTTCCCTGCGCATCGCCATCCTGCTGGCCATCACTACCGGCCTGACCGCCTGTGGCGAATCGGCCCGCCTCCAGGTCACAGACGGCAGCGGCTCGACGCCGCAGTTGCCCGAGCCGAACAAGACCCTGATCCCGACGGTGAACATCGCCCCCGCAGTAGGCTGGCCCGATGGCGGCAAGCCCAAGGCTGCCCAAGGCACCCAGGTGATGGCCTTCGCCAACGGCCTGGACCATCCGCGCTGGCTTTACGTACTGCCCAATGGCGACGTGCTGGTGGCGGAAAGCAATGCACCGGAGAAACCCGAGGACAGCAAGGGCATTCGCGGCTGGGTGATGAACAAGGTCATGGCCAAGGCCGGCGCCGGGGTGCCCAGCGCCAACCGCATCACTTTACTGAGGGACGCCGACAAGGACGGCGTGGCGGAAACCCGCACGGTATTTCTCAAGGACCTCAACTCGCCATTCGGCATGACCCTGGTGGGCAACGACCTGTATGTCGCCGACACCGATCGCTTGCTGCGCTTCAAGTACCAGGACGGCGCCACGTCGCTGAACGGGTCGGGCGAGTCCGTCACCGAGTTGCCGGGCGGCCCGCTGAATCATCACTGGACCAAGAACGTCATCGCCAGCCGCGACGGCAGCAAGCTCTACGTGACCGTCGGTTCCAACAGCAATGTCGCCGAGAACGGCATGGACAAGGAGAAGGACCGGGCGGCGATCTGGGAAGTGGACCCGGCGACCGGCCAGCACCGGATCTTCGCCTCCGGCCTGCGCAATCCCAACGGCCTGGCCTGGGAGCCGCACAGTGGACAGCTGTGGACGGCGGTAAATGAACGGGACGAGATCGGCAGCGACCTGGTGCCGGACTACATCACCTCGGTCAGGGACGGCGCCTTCTATGGCTGGCCCTACAGCTATTACGGCCAGCATGTGGATGTGCGGGTGCAACCGCAGGACCCGGATATGGTGGCTAAAGCCATTGCCCCCGACTATGCGGTCGGGCCGCACACCGCCTCGCTGGGGCTGGCCTTCGCCGAGGCCGGGGCGCTGCCGCCGCCGTTCGACCAAGGTGCGTTCATCGGCCAGCACGGCTCGTGGAACCGCAAGCCGCACAGTGGCTACAAGGTGCTGTTCGTGCCGTTCAGTAGCGAAGGCAAGCCGGCGGGCAAACCGATCGACCTGTTGACCGGCTTTCTGAATGACGAGGGCAAGGCCATGGGGCGGCCGGTGGGCGTGGTGACCGACCAGCGTGGCGGGGTGCTGGTGGCGGATGATGTGGGGAATGTGGTTTGGCGGGTGAGCAAGGCCCGTTGATGGTGGTTGTCTGTACTGGCCTCATCGCCGGCAACGCCGGCTCCCACAGGTTTAGCGGTGCACGCAATCCCTGTGGGAGCCGGCGTTGCCGGCGATGAGGCCATCAGCCCCACTGGACCTTTATGGGTTATGCGCCAGATGCGAAGGCGCCAGCAGCACCCGCTTGGCATTCAGGTAGGACTTCTGCCAGTAGTTGTTCGACAGATAGTCCAGGCGCACCGTGCCGCCAGTGGAAGGCGCATGGACGAAGCGCCCTTCGCCGACGTAGATACCGGCATGGTTGACCTGGCTGGCGCCGTTCGTCGCAAAGAACACCACATCACCCGATTGCAGGGCATCGCGCTGCACATCCGGCGCGCGCATGACGATCATCTCGCGGGTCGAGCGCGGCAGGGAAATGCCCGCAGCATCGCGATACACGTAGCTGATCAGGCCGCTGCAATCGAATCCGGAATCCGGCGTGTTGCCGCCCCAGCGATACGGCGTGCCGACCAGGCCAAGGGCGCGGAAAAGCACGTCGTCAGCGGCTGGCGAGTAGGTGATCTGGGCAGGAACATACGCCGGCTGAACCACCTGGGGCGGGGTCGGGGCGTGGCTGGAGCAGGCACCGAGCAGTGCCGCCAAGGACAATACCGCACTACGCGCCATCATCGTCTTCATCAGAACATCCTGTCTGAAGGTGCCCGGCGCGGGGCCGGAAAAGTGGTGAGAAACTAGATTAGACGTTTTCTGTAAACACGCACGGCGACTAGCTTTTCAGCATAGTCGCCGTGTGTCTGACACCTGCGCGATTCGTTTAGTTGCGCGAAAGCGTTTCCACTGGTGCCGCCGGAGCCATGGCGAGTGCGCGCTTGGCTTCGATGAAGGTCTTGCTCCAGTAGCGATCACCCAGGCTGTCGATCCGCACACCACCGCTGCGGCGGCTGCTGGAGTGGATGAACTGGTTGTCGCCGAGGTAGATGCCGGCGTGGCTGACGCGACCGCGGCCGTTGGTGCTGAAGAACAGCAGGTCACCCGGCTTGAGGTTGTTGCGCGATACCAGCGGGGCATCCACGTTGATCATCTCGCGGGTCGAACGCGGCAGGTTCATGCCAGCTTCCTCGCGGAACAGATAACCGATGAAGCCGCTGCAATCGAAGCCCGACTGCTCGGAGGTGCCACCGAAGCGGTAGCGGGTACCGATCAGCGACATGCCGCGCTCGAGGATGCTGTCGGCCAGGGCTGGCAACTGGTAGGACTTGCTGCTGGAGAAGGCTTCCAGATCCTGCTCGGTCGCCAGCTCTTCTTCGAACACCGAGGCATCGGCGACGGTGGAGGACTTGGTGGCGGACTTGGCGGAAACGGAGTAGTGATCCTGCTGCTGAGGGGCCGGGCTATGAGCCGCGCAGCCAAAAAGCAGCGTCACGAGTGCGAGGGGCACGAGGGGTGCGAAGCGATTCAGCATGGGCACGACCGTGTCTTGAATTTGGAAGAAGCCGCGACTATGCCTTCTATCGATTCGATTTGCAAATTCAATCGAAAAAAATGTGACTTTTACGTGATGTGGCTCAAGGACGCCTGTTACCAGCCCAAAGTTTCTTTCAAAAAGGGGATGGTGAGCTTGCGTTTTTCCTGCAGTGAGGCCTGGTCGAGGCGCTCCAGCAGGTCGAACAGTGCGCTCATGCTGCGGGTGCCGCGAGTCAGGATGAAGTGGCCGACTTCGTCGGTCAGGTGCAGGCCGCGGCGCGAGGCACGCAATTGCAGGGCACGCAGCTTGTCTTCGTCGGACAGGGCGCGCATCTGGAAGATCAGCGCCATGGTCAGCCGCGATTTCAGGTCGGGCAGCTTGATCGGCAGTTCCCGCGGCGAGGCGGACGCCGCCAGGAGCAGGCGCCGGCCACTGTCACGCAGGCGATTGAACAGATGGAACATCGCCTCTTCCCACTCCGGCTTGCCGGCGATCACATGCAGGTCGTCGAGGCACACCAGTTCGTACTGCTCGAGATGATCCAGCAGTTCGACACCACGATCGAGGAGTTGCGCCAGCGGCAGGTAGACGGCGGGCTCGCCCAGTTGCTCGAAACGCAGGCAGGCGGCCTGCAACAGATGGGTACGTCCGACCCCCTGCTTGCCCCACAGATAGATCAGGCTTTCGGTCCAGCCGGCGTCGGCTTCGCAGAGTCGCTCGACGTAGCCCAATGCTGCGGCGTTGGCACCCGGATAGTAGTTGATGAAGGTGGCGTCATCGCGCAGACGCACACCCAGGGGCAACTGGATCGGTTTCATGCTGGCTGGGCGGTTGCGAAGAACCGCAAAGGGCCCTTGGTAAAAGTTTGCAAAGTCTATACCCGTGGCGACGGCGGCACAATGAGCGAGGGAAATCAAAGGCTTGCACCTGCACTGAAAGCCGATGCAAGCCTCTGGCCATTACTCAGAGCTGCGGATCGATGTCCTCGCCATACATATCCGACTTCTTATAGAAATCATGCACATGTCGCAGCAGCACCATGATCACTGCTGCCGCCGGCAAGGCCAGGAGCACCCCGGTGAAACCGAACAGTTCGCCGCCGGCGAGGATGGCGAAGATCACTGCCACCGGGTGCAGGCCGATGCGGTCGCCGACCAGCAGCGGGGTCAGGACCATGCCTTCGAGCGCCTGGCCGACCATGAATACCGCCGCGATACCCAGCAACGGATACAGATCGCCACCGAACTGGAACAGCCCCGCCACCATTGCCGCGCCGATGCCGATGATGAAGCCCATGTACGGCACGATGGCCGCCAGCCCCGCCAGCAGGCCGATCAGCAGGCCCAGTTCCAGCCCCACCAGCATCAGCCCGGCGGCGTAGATCACGCCCAGCGCCAGCATCACCAGCAACTGGCCACGGACGAACGCCCCCAGCACCTCGTGACACTCCCCTGCCAGCTCCACCACCTGCGGCTCGCGCTGGCGCGGCAGCAGGCTGCGCAGCTTGGCGATCATCAGGTCCCAGTCGCGCAGCAGGTAGAAGCCCACCACCGGGATCAGCACCAGGTTGGCCAGCCAGCCGACCAGGGCCAGCCCGGACGCGGTGACCTGGGACAGCACCATGCCGACGATGTCGGTGGTCTGGCCCATATGGGCACTGATCGCGGCCTTGACCTTGTCGAACTTCCAGAAGCCATCGGCCAGTCCCAGCTTGACCTGGACCCACGGCAGCGCCACATGTTGCAGCCAGTCGAGCATCTGCGGCGCCACTTCGTACAGGCGCACCAACTGCTTGGCCAGCATCGGGATCAGCACCAGCAGCATCGCCAGCAGGATCAGGCTGAACAGGGCGAAGACCACCGCGACGCCGGCGGTACGCGACAGCCCCATGCGTTCCAGGCGATCCACCAGCGGATCGCCCAGGTAGGCCAGGAGGATCCCCACCAGGAACGGCGAGAGAATGCCGTGCAGTAAATAAAGAAGGAACGCCAGCAACAGCAGCGCGCCCGGCCACATCCAGCGGCGTACATCGATCATCGCGACGGCTCCTTACCAGCGAAAGCGCAGGCCGGTGAACGGCGCGGGAGCCGGGGCCGGAGCGGTGGCACCGGGCTCGGCAGGCGGCGCTGGCGGGGCAACCGGCGCGGCGTCGGCCGGCAGTTCCTGCAGCTTCGCCAGGCCCAGTTGGGCGCGCAGCTGATCGGCGCTGCCAGTGGCCTTCCAGGTCATCTGGTCGCCCTGCACTTCGCTGACCCGGCCGCCGAACGGCTCCAGGACCCGACCCAGCTCGGCATAACGCTCCAGGTTCATGCCCTGGACCTGGATCAGCTGTTCGCTGCTCGCCCCCGGCTTGGCGACGAAGCGCGGCGCCAGGCGCTGGCTGACCGCGAGCATCACTGCATCGGCAATGGCAGCCTGGTCGGCGCCCTCGACCTTGCCCTGCTCGCGCTGGTCGCCCAGCCACAGGCGCCAGGTGCCGTTCCACTTGCCATCGGCTTCGCTGGCGTGCACCGCCAGCAGGGCATCGGCGCCATAGCGGCCGGAGGCGGCCTGCAACGGCGACGGGTCGGTGCCTTCGAGGTTCTTCGCATTGGCCACCAGTTGTTCTTCCAGGTCGCCCAGCGGCAGGCGCAGCGGCAGGCCGCGGTGCTGGGCGGCACGGCGCAGCACCTCGGCGCCGCTCTGGCCGTCGCCGACCAGGTTCGAGCCTTCGGTGCTGTCGTTCAACCACCAGCCGAGGATCGCCGGACGGTTGCTGCCCCACAGGGCCAGGCCGGCCTTGCGCAGGGCGCGCTCGGTGCTGCCGGGGTCGAAGTCCACCAGCAGGGTCTCCGGCGGACCGGCCTCGAAGCCGAACTGGCTGATGATCTGCTGCGGGTCCTTGCGCAGCTCGGCAAGCCCGGGGTTCTGCGGCGCCTTGGGATCGCCGGTGAGGCGCAGGACCAGGGTATCCAGCGCCGCCTGGGTGGCCTGGGTGCGGGCCTCGGTACCCTGCCCGGCCACCGGTTCGCGGACCTGGTACAAGCCGGAGACGCTCTCGGCCTGGGCCGCCACGGTGAACAGGGCCAGGCAACAGCCGAACAGATATGAACGCAAAGGCATGAAGGATTCCTGTCCAGATAAGAAAGAAGCGAAGGATACGCCGTGAAGCCAAGACCCCCGCCACAGCGCAAAATTCACTCAAGGGGCACTGTTTCACCTCCTATACCTTATACAGGCCATGACCGGGCAACCACCCGCGCGCGGCGATTCGCATTTTTTCCTTGGATTCAGGCCCTGCCCGTCGGCCTGAGGATGGCCGCTGCCGGGCAACCCTGATAAAATCGCGCGCCTTCGCAGACCTCTGACGGTCGGGCAGGCGGATCCATTTCCCCGCAGCCTGGCAGGTCAGGGTCGATTCCCCCGAATCCCTCCCTCCTAAAGGCCTGGATCACATGAGCAAGCAACCCTCCCTTAGCTACAAGGACGCCGGTGTAGACATCGACGCCGGCGAAGCCTTGGTCGAACGCATCAAAGGCGTGGCCAAGCGCACCGCGCGCCCGGAAGTCATGGGCGGCCTGGGCGGCTTTGGCGCCCTCTGTGAAATCCCGGCCGGCTACAAGCAACCGGTCCTGGTCTCCGGCACCGACGGCGTCGGCACCAAGCTGCGCCTGGCGCTGAACCTGAACAAGCACGACTCTATCGGCCAGGACCTGGTCGCCATGTGCGTCAACGACCTGGTGGTCTGCGGCGCCGAGCCGCTGTTCTTCCTCGACTACTACGCCACCGGCAAACTGAATGTCGACGTGGCCGCCACCGTGGTCACCGGCATCGGCGCCGGCTGCGAACTGGCCGGCTGCTCGCTGGTTGGCGGTGAAACCGCAGAAATGCCGGGCATGTACGAAGGCGAAGACTACGACCTGGCCGGCTTCTGCGTTGGCGTGGTGGAAAAGGCCGAGATCATCGACGGTTCGAAAGTCGCCACCGGCGACGCCCTGATCGCCCTGCCCTCCTCCGGCCCGCACTCCAACGGCTACTCGCTGATCCGCAAGATCATCGAAGTTTCCGGCGTCGACATCGAGCAGACCCAACTGAACGGCCAGCCGCTGACCGAACTGCTGATGGCCCCGACCCGCATCTACGTCAAGCCGCTGCTCAAGCTGATCAAGGACACCGGCGCGGTCAAGGCCATGGCTCACATCACTGGCGGCGGCCTGCTGGACAACATCCCGCGCGTACTGCCAAAAGGCGCCCAGGCGATCGTCGAC
Source organism: Pseudomonas sp. FG98 (assembly GCF_057808595.1). NCBI lineage: Bacteria > Pseudomonadati > Pseudomonadota > Gammaproteobacteria > Pseudomonadales > Pseudomonadaceae > Pseudomonas > Pseudomonas sp. FG98. The sequence continues at coordinate 57,174 of NZ_JBMDIJ010000036.1, forward strand.
GTGGCCAGCTGGGAGCGCCCGGCGGTCTTCGACTGGCTGCAAGAGAAAGGCAACGTCGACGAGCACGAGATGCACCGCGTTCTGAACTGCGGCGTCGGCATGGTCATCTGCGTGGCCCAGGACCAGGTCGAAGTGGCCCTGAAGACCCTGCGCGAAGCCGGTGAGCAGCCATGGGTGATCGGCCAGATCGGCGTTGCCGCCGAAGGCGCCGCCCAGGTCGAGCTGAAGAACGTCAAGGCGCACTGATGCCCACAGCGAAGTGCGATGTAGTGGTGTTGCTGTCGGGATCCGGCAGCAACCTGCAAGCCCTGATCGACAGCGCCCGTGCCGGGGATTCCCCGGTACGGATCCGCGCCGTGATTTCCAACCGCGCCGATGCCTACGGGCTGCAGCGCGCCCGTGACGCCGGTATCGATACCGCCGTGCTCGATCACAAGCTGTTCGACGGCCGCGAAGCCTTCGACCAGGCCCTGATCGAACGGATCGACGCCTTCTCGCCGCAGCTGGTGGTGCTCGCCGGTTTCATGCGTATCCTCAGCGGCGACTTCGTCCGTCACTACGCCGGACGCCTGCTGAATATCCACCCGTCCCTGCTGCCCAAGTACAAGGGCCTGCACACCCACCAGCGGGCGCTGGAGGCCGGTGATGCCGAGCACGGCTGCAGCGTGCACTTCGTCACCGAGGAACTCGATGGCGGGCCGCTGGTCGTACAGGCAATCATTCCGGTGGCCCCGGATGACACGCCAGAAACCCTGGCGCACAGGGTTCATGGCCAGGAACACCAGATCTACCCGCTGGCAGTACGCTGGTTCGCCGAAGGCCGTTTGCGCCTGGGTGAACAGGGTGCTGTACTGGATGGCCAGCCACTGGCGGCCAGCGGCCACTTGATTCGACCCTAGGAGACTTTATGCGTCGCGCCCTGCTTCTCGCCCTCGCCGTGCTCGCGCTGCCACTTCAGGCAGCCGACCTGAAACCCTTCTCGGCCAGCTACACCGCCGACTGGAAGCAACTGCCCATGAGTGGCACCGCCGAACGCAGCCTGGAAAAGAATGCCAACGGCACCTGGAACCTCAACTTCAAGGCATCGATGATGATCGCCAGCCTGACCGAGCAGAGCACCCTGTCGCTGGACAAGGACACCCTGCTGCCACAGAGCTACCACTTCGAACGTGGCGGCCTGGGCAAGGCGAAGAAGGTCGACCTGGACTTCGACTGGTCGCAGAAGGTCATCACCGGCACCGACCGCGGCGACGCGGTGAAGCTGCCGCTGAACCGCGGCGTACTGGACAAGTCGACCTACCAGCTGGCGCTGCAGCATGACGTGGCCGCCGGCAAGAAGAGCGTGAGCTATCAGGTGGTCGATGGCGACGAGATCGACACCTACGACTTCCGCGTGCTGGGTACCGAAAAAGTCACCACCCGCACCGGCCAGGTCGATGCGATCAAGGTCGAGCGCGTGCGCGACCCGAGCCAGAGCAAGCGCATCACCGAGCTGTGGTTCGCCAAGGATTGGGACTACCTGCTGGTGCAACTGCGTCAGGTCGAGACCGATGGCAAGGAATACGTGATCGTGCTGCAGGACGGCACGGTGGATGGCAAGGCGGTCAAGGGTAACTGACCGGCTGGCTGTCGTGGTATTCGAGAACCCCGCCTTGTGCGGGGTTTTCTTTTGTCTGGGAGGGCCTCATCGCCGGCAATCGGATCGCCGCCCGGCCGGCTCCCACAGGGTGGAGTACTCCGCCGATCCTTGTGGGAGC